>JAAYTE010000284.1 GCA_012518175.1 Gammaproteobacteria bacterium
CTGCATGGCCTGCAGCTGTCAATTAAGCTAGCGAATTTTTCTGAGGGTCAAAATCTGCTCGCTGCGGCCAAACGGGCCCTGCACATCATGCAAAATAGCGCTGGTTAAACCAATGCCATCGCTACCGAACTGCTGCGTAGCTTGTAAGCCCAGCCAGCGACCAGTAGGGAAGCGGTGCAAGTGGATTTGCAAATCTAAATTCGGGAAAGCCCAAGCAAAGTCATCGCCCTGACGCGGTACAATACCGTTTGCAGTATCCACCATGCCCATTAAGTGAACAAAGTCGGTGGTTGGCTGGTTTTCAACCATATCTTTTGCGTTATTAAGCCAAACAACCCCTTTACCCGCTCGGTAATTTGCCCCAATACGGGCCTCCAAGCTTTGAATAAAACCACCGGGCCAGCGTGACATACCATGCCACTGCGCTAGCGTATCAGGCTGCGCAATGCCTTGATCCTCTAAGCCGGCAACTGCCGAGCTGTCTTGCACACACATCCGCCAAGCGCGAGCCACGATGCAGGTGCGACCCTTGGCTTGCATTTCTGCCTCAAGCAGCTCAATGGTTTTACCAGGGCGCACCACCCGCGTGGTAATAACAAATTCACCGGCAGCAATCAGGCCAAAAATATCGTAACTGATACGGCCAATACGCACATCATCACGGGGCTGAAACTGCTCTAATTCGGCGGCGATAATGCCGCTGGCAGGCGCCATATGTTGCTCATTCTCGTTCCAAGCACCTTGCGCATGGATGGTTGAGCGATACTTAGCGGTGACAGCACCATCTGCATCTGTTTGCCGGCCAATAAGCTGGTAATAAGCACCCATAATGGACTTGCCCTTTCTGATAAATTTAACAAATGTTTAGTCAAGCAGTACTGCAATAGTAAATTGGGCTGAATGCACAGCACTCTATTTATGATGCTCAGACTGCATATTTAAGCCTAAGCCAACCATACAACCCATGGCTAAATTAGCCCCTACTATGCAGAAGCTGTTTTTGTTGAGCAACCGACTCAGGACAATACCCAGTACAAGCGCTACTATTGCCGCTCTAAATAAGCACTGCCGCACAGGATACACACCCATGAAAAGATTGTTAATTGTCGCCCACGGTAGCCGCCGTGACGCCTCCAACGAGGAAGTTAGAGTGCTGGCCACCAGAGTCGCAGAGCACTTACAACTGGCTGCAGACAATGTACAAGTAGCGTTTTTAGAGCTGGCAACACCCTCAATAGAAAGCGCCCTTGATGCGTGTTTCAACAATGGCGTCGATGAGGTCAGCGTACTGCCTTATTTTCTGTCCTCGGGCACCCATGTGGTGAACGATGTGCCACGTGAAATTGCAGCAATGCAGGAAAAGTGGCCTGACAAAATAATTAAAGTACTGCCCCATATTGGCGCTGCCGAGACTATGGTCAGTTTAATTGCCAGTACTTATCGCTAAAATTGGATAAAAGCAGTGCTGTGGATTACAGATGAAGCGCTGCAGTATTTACTGTTAGAATATGCGCAATACTGAGTCATCAGCCGTAAGCTTTAACAGCTGAACTTGCCTTGACTAGACAAGCTCTCAGAACACAGCTGGTACTGTATTTGTCAACGCTGTTTTAAATTTTTATAGGTATTGCATGGCCACTACTGGGACGCTTTATATTGTCTCCGCACCATCGGGTGCAGGAAAAACAAGCTTAGTAAAAGCACTAATGGATGCTATGGCACAGGTACGGGTATCGGTGTCGCATACAACCCGTGCGATGCGTCCTGGTGAAGTGGATGGCGTCAACTACCACTTCACCCCACGGGAAGAGTTTATTAAGCTGCTTGAGCAGGGTGACTTTTTAGAGCACGCTGAAGTTTTCGGCAACCTTTACGGTACTTCGCACTCTTGGGTGAAACAAACTCTGGCGAAAGGCTATGATTTGATTCTAGAAATCGACTGGCAAGGTGCTCAACAAGTACGCAGGTTAGTACCCGACGCCAAGTCTATTTTTATTTTGCCGCCGACCCATAAAGACCTGCGCCAGCGCCTGCAAAATCGCGGGCAAGATGCTGATGATGTGATCGAATCGCGCATGCAGCAGGCCATTACTGAGATGAGCCATTACGTTGAATACGACTACATTGTGATCAACGATAATTTCTCCACGGCGCTGGAAGACCTAAAAGCAATCTTTCGTTCCAATCAGTTATTGCTGAGCACTCAGCAAAAACGTCACACACAACTGCTGTCCGACCTGCTAGGATAGTGGTACCTGCGCGACAAAGATGGCAATCCCCTTTCTTTGTCGAGCTTAATTTCTTAAACTATGCCCATATTTGCGCCTTTTTTGGCGCTATTTTTTCTGTGAGGAATACTATGGCTCGCGTTACTGTTGAAGATTGCCTAGAAAACGTTGATAACCGCTTTGCTTTAGTGATGTTGGCCACTAAGCGCGCACGCCAATTAGCTACTGGTGGTAAAGAGCCTAAAGTGCCTGTTGAAAACGACAAACCTACCGTTTTAGCTTTGCGTGAAATTGCTGCAGGTCTAGTGGACGATGCAATGATTGCTGCAGAAGAAGCTCTGACCGCTGACGAACCTTTGTTTGCAGCTTTTGATGACAAATAAGCACGCAGATTCAAATGCAGGTGACTTACTGCGTAAATAAGGAATTATTGCTATCAGGAGGTGAGCTATGCCTGCTTTAGATCGCCTAACTGGGCAGTTAACAGCTTATTTAAGTCAAGACCAAGTCAATGCGGTGCGCCGCTCGTATTATTATGCCGAGCAAGCGCACGATGGTCAGTTACGCAGCAGTGGTGAGCACTATGTTACTCACCCGCTAGCAGTGGCAACTATTTTGGCCGATATGCACATGGACCATCAAAGTTTGATGGCCGCCATGCTGCATGACGTAATTGAAGACACCGGCATTCCCAAAGAAGCCATAGTCGCGCAGTTTGGCGAAAGCGTGGCCGAGCTTGTGGACGGTGTAACTAAATTAACCCAAATGAAATTCGGCACCAAAGCCGAAGCCCAAGCAGAAAACTTTCAAAAAATGGCTATGGCCATGGCCCGCGATATTCGCGTGATTTTGGTTAAGCTGGCCGACCGTCTGCACAATATGCGCACTCTTGGTGCGTTAAATGCGGAAAAACGTCGCCGTATTGCGAAAGAGACTCTCGAAATTTATGCGCCAATCGCCAACCGTTTGGGCATGAACCGCATTTATGCAGAGTTTGAAGACCTCGGCTTTAAAGCCATGTACCCCATGCGGGCTGCGCGTATTCAATCCGCGGTAAAAAGCTCGCGCGGCAATCGCAAAGAAATCGTCAACAAAATTCAAGAATCCATCGCCCATTGTTTAGAGCGTGAAGGTCTACCGGGTGAAGTCAGCGGTCGCGAAAAACACCTGTACAGCATTTATCAAAAAATGCGTGGTAAACGTAAAGCGTTCGCCGAAATTATGGATGTGTACGCCTTTCGCATTGTCGTCGACAAAGTGGATACCTGCTACCGCGTACTAGGCGCTGTACATAATCTCTACAAACCTTTTCCCGGCCGCTTTAAAGATTACATTGCCATTCCTAAAGCCAATGGTTACCAATCTTTGCACACCACTTTATTTGGTATGCACGGGGTACCCATTGAAATTCAAATCCGCACCAAGGAAATGGAAGAGCTGGCCAATAACGGTATTGCTGCGCACTGGTTGTATAAAACTGAAGAAGACGGTCGCCGCAATAACCACGCCCGCGCCCGCCAGTGGGTACAAGGCTTACTAGAACTGCAACAAAATGCCGGCAACTCATTAGAGTTTATTGAAAACGTTAAAATCGATTTATTCCCTGATGAAGTCTATGTGTTCACCCCCAAAGGCCGCATCATGGAACTGCCCAAAGGCTCCACCCCAGTGGACTTTGCCTATGCAGTGCACACTGACGTGGGTAACACTTGCATTGCCTGCCGAGTCAATCGTCGCCTCGCGCCCTTATCGCAAGCATTAGAAAGCGGTGCCACAGTTGAAGTGATCACTGCACCTAATACCCAGCCTAATCCTAATTGGCTCAATTTTGTTGTCACCGGTAAAGCCCGTACGCATATTCGTCACGCGCTGAAACAGCAACGCCGTGAGGAGTCCGTCAGTTTAGGCCTCCGCTTACTGAGCAAAGCCCTTGATAACTTAGGCGCACGTCTTGACGATATTCCAGAAGCACGCTTACAAGCGCTGCTCCAAGAAAACCATCAAGATGAACGTGACGACCTGCTTGAGGAGATCGGTCTCGGTAATCGCACAGCGCATGTAATTGCCCGGCGCTTACTGTCGAGCGAAGAATCCGCAGCCAATCCTTTAGCTGCCGATGGGCCACTGGTAATCCGCGGCACCGAAGGCCTAGTGCTCAACTACGCACGCTGCTGCACACCCATTCCCGGTGACATCATTGTCGGCCACTTATCTGCCGGCAAAGGCATGGTAGTGCATCGGGACAGCTGTAAAAATATTGCTGAGTTCCGCAATAATCCGGAAAAGTGCATTCCACTGACTTGGGCGAAAGATATTGATAGCGAATTTAATGTTGAATTACGCATTGAACTGGCTCACCAGCGCGGCTTAATCGCCCTATTAGCCAGCACTATCAGCGAAGCCGATGCCAATATTGATAAAATCAGCGTCGATGAGCGCGATGGCCGTATCAGTGTCATTCAGCTTGGCATCAGCGTACGTGACCGTGTGCACTTGGCGCGAATTATCCGTAAATTACGCGGTCTTGCTGGGGTCTCACGCATTACCCGTATGCGCGCATAATCATTTTTATCCCGAGCGCTACTGGGCTTGCTGTCGAGCCTTGGCGCACGGATTTTTAGATAACGGAGTACAGCATGAGCAAAACCATCATCAGCACCGAAAACGCACCCGCCGCAATTGGCACCTATTCACAAGCGGTGCGCGTCGAAAACACTGTGTATCTATCTGGACAAATCCCACTCAATCCAACCACCATGGAAATGGTCGAAGGCTTTGAGCAGCAAACGGTGCAAGTATTTGAAAACCTCAAAGCTGTGGCCGAAGCTGCAGGCGGCTCACTGGACAACACTGTTAAGCTCAACATTTTCTTAACTGACTTGGCTAACTTTGCCACGCTCAACGAAATTATGGCGCGCTACTTCAACGCACCTTATCCTGCCCGTGCAGCAGTGGGCGTAGCGTCCTTGCCACGTAACGCCTGTGTAGAAATGGATGCCATATTGTACTTGGGCTAAATCCTACGATGCGGTGCAGTAGCTACTCAGAAAGCTCTGCCAGCTGCACCGCATAGCCTGCACGGTAACTGGCGTATATTGGTTGCCAGCCTAAAGCCCGCGCCCGCGCATTACTGCAGCGCTTACTCCCAGAGCGCGGCTTTAAAACCAAGTCTGGCACACTGCTCACGCCCAACTGCTGCTGCAACCAAGCCACCACTTCTGCCTGCTCAACGGGCGCGTTATCCACACCTAAATATACTGATTCCACAGCCTGCCCTTGGGCATCCGCCTGTAACACTGTGGCAATTAAACTGGCCGCATCATCGGCATGAATCCGATTGGTAAAGCTGTGCAAATGCGGCGCATGATACCCCTCGCGCACACGGCGAATCAGCATATTACGCCCTGGTCCATAAATACCGCTCAAGCGCACCGCCGTGGCTGGATACCCGCTGTCCATAGCGCAGCGTTCAGCCTCCAACATGATCTGCCCAGACCAGCGTGCCGGTTTGGTAGGCGACTGCTCATCAATCCAGCTGTCATCACTTTGCCCATAAACACTGGTACTGGAAACAAAAACAATACGCTTCGGTTGCTGCTGATGCTGTGCCAGCCAGCTATATAGATGGCGCTGACCTTGCACATACGCCTGCTGATAACCGTCTTCGCTCATTGTCTGTGCAGCCATGGCATACACCACATAATCTATCGGTTCTTGCGGCCAAGCGCGCGGGCATTCTGCTTGATATAGGTCTGCGCTAATGGGCAATATGCGTGCAGGTAAATGGGCAGTATTGCGCCGTAAACCATAGACCTGCCAACCTTGCTGCTGTAGCAACACTGCTACGCGGCTGCCAATATCACCACAACCGACTACCACCACGCGGACCTGTTTAGGCATACTGATGCACTCCATACTAACGCTGACTCTTGAGAATTATTGGTCAGTTTTTAATGTAACAGCTATGCTAACGGC
The DNA here is from genome assembly GCA_012518175.1 of Gammaproteobacteria bacterium. Lineage (GTDB taxonomy): Bacteria > Pseudomonadota > Gammaproteobacteria > Pseudomonadales > Pseudomonadaceae > Denitrificimonas. The sequence goes on from JAAYTE010000284.1 coordinate 6,204, forward strand.
AATCCTAATGGGAATTGACTATGACCCTTACCGAACTTCGTTATATTGTCGCTTTAGCTCAAGCTCGGCACTTTGGCCGTGCAGCCGAACAATGCCACGTCAGCCAGCCCACTTTATCTGTGGGAGTCAAGAAGCTTGAAGAGGACTTGGGCGTACTGATTTTTGAGCGCAGCAAGAGTGCAGTGCGAATTACCCCAGTTGGCGAAGCCATTGTTGCCCAAGCCCAGCGTGTACTGGAGCAAGCGCAAGCCATTCGAGAGCTTGCACAAGCAGGCAAAAACCAGCTGGCAGCACCATTACGGGTCGGCGCTATTTACACCGTTGGCCCTTACTTATTTCCGCAAATGATTCCCCTGCTGCACCGCAGCGCTCCGGAAATGCCCCTGTATATCGAAGAAAACTTCACCCATGTACTGCGTGAGAAACTGCGCAAGGGCGAACTGGATGTGATTATCATCGCTCTGCCTTATCAAGACGCTGATGTCCTCACTAAAGTTGCCTATAAAGAACCTTTTTGTGTACTGCTGCCGGCAGAGCACCCATGGACCAAAAGAGACAGCATTGATAACGATATGCTCAACGATAAGAGCCTATTGCTACTTGGCGAAGGGCACTGCTTTCGCGATCAAGTACTGGAAGCTTGCCCGGTTATGCTGCCGAGCGATCCTGAGCACCGCTACACCACCGTGGAAGCCAGCTCCTTAGAAACCATTCGGCATATGGTGGCCTCAGGCTTAGGCGTTTCTGTCTTGCCATTATCGGCAGTGGAGAATCACCGCTATGCCGAAGGTGTCATCGAAGTACGCCCATTTGCTGATCCAGTCCCTACCCGCACTGTCGCCATTGCTTGGCGCGCGACTTTTCCACGCCCCAAAGCCATTGATGTGCTGATGGATGCGATTCGTCAGTGCGATGCAGCACAAGTCTATAACGAGCAATAAGCATGAGCGATTTACTGGTACATACTCCGGTGACTGTACTTAAAGGTGTTGGGCCGGCGCTCGCGGAAAAGCTGGCTAAAGTTGGCCTAGAAAATCTGCAAGACGTGCTGTTTCACTTACCCTCCCGTTACCAAGACCGCACCCGTATCACGCCCATTGGCGCGCTACGCCCTGGCCAAGATGCAGTGGTGGCTGGTGTAGTGATGGCCGCCAATGTGGTGATGGGCAAGCGCCGCAGTTTATTAGTACGCATTCAAGATGGCAGTGGCGGCTTAACCTTGCGTTTCTTTCACTTCAGCATGGCGCAGAAAAACGCCTTAGCTAAAGGTGTACAAGTGCGTTGCTATGGTGAAGTTCGCCCCGGTGCCACTGGTCTGGAAATTTATCATCCGGAATACCGCGTACACAATGGTAATGAAGAGCCACCGCTGCACAGCACTTTAACCGCTATCTACCCCACCACCGAAGGCCTCACGCAACTGCGCTTACGTGACCTCTGTGTGCAGGCTTTAAGCTTTCTCAACGCCCATAGTTTACCTGACTGGCTGCCAGCACCACTCATTAAAGAGTACGGCTTAGGCTCGCTAGAGCAAGCCATCCGCTATCTGCATCAGCCGCCACCAGATGCCGACTTAGAAGAGCTGGCAGAAGGTGTGCACTGGGCGCAACAACGTTTAGCCTTTGAAGAAATGCTGACCCACCAGTTGTCGATTCAACGGGTGCGCGCCAGTTTGCGCCAGCAGCGCGCACCACAACTGCCCCCAGCGCAGAAGCTGCCGCAGCTTTTCCTCAACAACCTCGGCTTTGTCCCAACCGGCGCGCAGCAGCGAGTAGGTGCAGAAATTGCTTGGGACCTTGCCCAAGATGCACCCATGCTGCGCCTCGTCCAAGGTGATGTGGGCGCTGGTAAAACCGTGGTTGCTGCTTTAGCTGCCCTGCAAGCTTTAGAGGCTGGTTATCAAGTGGCCTTAATGGCCCCCACGGAAATTCTTGCTGAGCAACACTTTATTAACTTTAGTAAATGGTTGCAGCCGCTCAATATCGAAGTGGCCTGGTTAGCCGGCAAGCTCAAAGGTAAAGCGCGCAGCAAGGCTCTGGAGCAAATCGCCAGCGGTGTACCCATGGTGGTCGGCACTCATGCGCTGTTTCAAGATGAAGTACAGTTTCATAACCTGGCCTTAGCCATTATTGATGAGCAGCACCGCTTTGGTGTGCAGCAACGCTTAGCCTTACGCAAAAAAGGCGTTGATGGTCTTTCCAGCCCACACCAGCTGATTATGACCGCCACCCCCATCCCGCGTACTTTAGCCATGAGCGCTTACGCAGATTTAGACACCTCTGTCTTAGATGAATTACCGCCGGGACGTACCCCAGTCAACACCTTAGTACTGAGCGATAGTCGCCGCCCTGAAGTGATTGAGCGAGTGCGCGCGGCCTGCCTCGAAGGTCGCCAAGCCTATTGGGTCTGCACCCTGATTGAAGAGTCTGAAGAGCTCACCTGCCAAGCAGCAGAAAGCACCTTTACTGACTTAACCTTAGCGCTGGCTGGGCAAAAAGTCGGCTTAATTCACGGGCGCATGAAAGCCGCAGAAAAAGCCGCAGTGATGGAGTCGTTTAAACAAGGTGAACTGCAATTATTAGTGGCTACCACCGTTATTGAAGTGGGCGTAGATGTGCCCAACGCCAGCTTAATGATTATTGAAAATCCTGAGCGTCTGGGGCTCGCACAGCTGCACCAGTTGCGTGGCCGAGTGGGTCGCGGCAGCACTGCTAGCCATTGCGTACTGCTGTATCACGCGCCTTTATCACAGATTGGCCGCGAGCGTTTAGCCATTATGCGCGAAACCAACGATGGTTTTCTGATTGCTGAAAAAGATTTAGAACTGCGTGGCCCCGGCGAAATGCTCGGCACTCGACAAACCGGCTTACTGCAATTTAAAGTGGCAGACTTAATGCGCGATGCGCCCTTATTGCCAGCGGTACGCGAGGCCGCCTGCGCACTACTAGAGCATTGGCCACAGCATGTCAGCCCACTCCTAGAGCGCTGGCTCAAACATGGTCAGCAATATGGGCAGGTATGAACAGTGCAGCAATAACCTGCGCTGTAGGATATCCTCTTTTGGACTGTATACGTTTGTAGAGTACTGTTATGCCTGATTCAACCACCACGCCCGCCAACCCAGCAGCGTTACCCGCTGTTATCAGAACACTACTCGAAGCCAATGGCATAGCCTTTAGCTTGCACCCTAGCAGTGCCGTCAACGCTGCACAGCGCTTGCATGCAGTCTTAGTACAAGAACACAGCAAAGAGTTACTGGTCGTTTTCCCCCGCAGCCACATTCTTGATCTAGCCAAGCTCAATAGCGCCACACAAACACAATGGCAAGCAATGCCGATTGCTGCAGTGGCACAACTACTCAGCCGTTATGGCCTAGATACGCTACCGGCATTACCGAAACTGTTTAACCAAGCCAGCCTCTGTGACCCAAAAATATTCATGCAACCCATGGCTTATCTCGATAGCGGTGTACCGGGCTTGTTGTTAGGGATAGATCCGGCAGCTTTAGAACGCTTGTTTAAGGTCAGTCAAAGAGTGACATGCGCCGAACCTATTACCAGCCAGCAGCCGAACGACAGTGCGGTATCCAGCGATGCAGCAGGTATTGAACATGCGGTAATTCGCTTAACCTCACGCAGAATTCACCGCCGTTTAGAGGAAACATTAGAAATTCCCCTACTCAGCTCCACTGCCAAAAAAGTCTTGCGCCTACGCGCTGACCCATTAGCAGGTGTGGATGAACTGGCCGCCATTGTTGAGACTGACCCGCCTTTAGCTGCACAGGTGATTAGCTGGGCAGCTTCGCCTTATTATGCCGCCCCCGGCAAAATACGCTCGGTAGAAGATGCCATAGTGCGTGTGTTAGGTTTTGACTTAGTTATTAACCTCGCGCTAGGGCTCTCGCTGGGTAAGAACTTAAGTATTCCGCAAGACCAGCCCCTGCACTGCACGCCCTATTGGCAACAAGCTATCTATACCGCAGCCCTGATCGAAGGTTTAGCACGCTGCATGCCGGTAGAGAAAAAGCCTGAGAGTGGCCTCGCTTACCTTGGTGGCTTATTGCACAACTTTGGTTTTGCCTTATTGGCTCACGTCTTCCCCCCGCACTTTTCTTTGGTGTGCCGCTCACTAGAAGTTAACTTACATCTAAGTCACAGCACCATTGAGTACTATTTGCTCGGTATCACCCGTGAACAGATGGGGGCCTGGCTAATGCAGTGCTGGAATGTGCCCGAAGAACTGGTCTGTGCTTTACGCTTCCAAGACAACCCCAATTATCAAGGCAACTATGCCAGCTACGCCAATCTCAGCTGTTTAGCTCAACGCTTATTGGCACAGCATGGCATTGGTTGTGTGCATGACAGCAGCATTCCCGACAGTTTGTATCAGCGCTTAGGTTTATCCGCAGATGTTGCGCAGCAAGCTTTGCAGCGCGTACTAGATGCGGAACAAGCACTGAAAGAACTGGCGCGCCAGTTTAATCCCTAGCAGCCAATAGATACTCACGCACCCGCTGTGCTGTTGGCTCTGGGTATTGCTGCATAAAACAGTGCCCACCGCGAACTTGCTCAGTCGTCACCAGACTATTGCGTTGACGCCAAAGGGCAGCAGACTTGATGACAAAAGGGAAAGTCTCGGCGCCATACAACATCAACAGCGGTGTTTGCACCTTGCCAAGCGCACGCCATAAGCCATTCGGTGCGGAGCTAAAAATAGTTGCTTCCAGCTCTGCTGAGCACTTGAGTTCAACTCCGCCCTGCTCCGCCGGCCGCAACGCATTCTCCACAAACGCCCACAGCGCTGCCGCACTCCAACCTTTAAAAGCGCCACGCCCAGTTAATCCAGCATACGCAGCTTGTCGATCGGGCCAGTGTTGACGGCGCGCACGCGTGCGGCTGGCCAGTTTATTAAAAGCAGTTAAACGCAAGCGCTCTGAGCTTTTCATAAACATTTGCAGAGCTGGAGTATAAATCACTGGATCCAGCAGGACCGCACGGCTGAACAGTTGCGGGTATTTCGCCAACATTAAGCTGGTAATCACCCCGCCTAGACTGTGAGCTACGGCATACACAGGTACATCGGCAAACATTTCTCGCTGCGCCTGAAAAGCCTCGATAGCCAGTTCTCCATTACGGTTCCAGCCTAAGAAACGTGTGCCGGCATCACTGTCCCCATGGCCTTGAATATCACACAGCCACAAATCAAAATCTGCGCTAAGCAGTTGTAAAAGAGGGGTATAGACTCGGCCACAAAAGCCATTGCCATGTAAAAAATGCAAGACGGGCTTACCTGAAGACGGGCTGTGCCAACCGCGTAATGTCAGTTGTGCCGAGGTGGTGTACGACCAAGCTTGCAAGTTCATGGAGTGTTGATCCTTATTGTTTTTTACTGCGCAATTACAGCATCACGCGACAAGCGCTGAGCTCAGCGGTTAATTGCTGCGGATCTTGGGCCTGACTAAAAATCAGCTCCAAGCGTGAGTCTTTACGCCATTCAGTATTTTGCCAATGCAAACTCTGACCATCGACAGCATTGGCCGATAACC
>JAAYTE010000047.1 GCA_012518175.1 Gammaproteobacteria bacterium
GCAAACAGTTTAAGTGAGGCTGCTATGTTAGTTGTAAAAGCAGCTAAAGGAGAGCAGGCATGAGTATTTTAATTAATAAAGATACCAAGGTGATTTGCCAAGGCTTTACTGGTGCGCAAGGTACTTTTCACTCAGAGCAGGCGATTGCTTACGGCACACAAATGGTCGGTGGAGTTACCCCAGGTAAAGGTGGCACTACCCATCTTGGTTTGCCGGTTTTTAATACTGTCTTAGAGGCAGTGGCAGCCACTGGTGCAGATGCTTCAGTGATTTATGTGCCTGCCCCGTTTTGTAAAGATTCCATCCTAGAGGCGGCATTTGCAGGAATCAAACTGATTGTCTGCATTACCGAAGGTATTCCCACCTTAGATATGCTGGATGTGAAAATTAAGTGTGATGAGTTGGGTGTGCGTTTAATCGGGCCGAACTGTCCAGGTGTGATTACCCCAGGCGAGTGTAAAATAGGTATCCAGCCAGGCTTTATTCATATGCCAGGTAAAGTGGGTGTGGTTTCCCGCTCAGGCACCTTGACTTACGAAGCGGTTAAGCAAACTACCGATGCTGGTTTTGGTCAGTCCACATGCGTGGGGATTGGTGGTGATCCAATTCCTGGCTCAAGCTTTATTGATATTTTAAAGCTGTTCCAAGCCGATCCGCAAACTGAAGCCATTGTTATGATTGGTGAAATTGGCGGTACTGCAGAAGAAGAGGCTGCCTCTTTTATTAAGGCCCACGTAACCAAGCCTGTGGTGTCCTATATTGCTGGAGTGACAGCACCAGAGGGTAAGCGGATGGGGCACGCAGGTGCGATCATTTCCGGAGGTCAAGGCACGGCTGATGAAAAGTACGCCGCACTTGAAGATGCTGGAGTAAAAACTGTTCGCTCATTAGCCGATATCGGTACAGCGCTAGCGCAAATTACCGGCTGGAAGCATAAATAAAGCTATTGTGTGGTTAGCATACAGGCGCTCCCTTATCCAGGCAGCGCCTTTTTTATGCTTATAGACTTAGCCAAGGCTTAGTCTTGTTGTTGCTCAAGGTGTTCAAGCACAGCAGTGACCACTTGCATCACCTCAAGGTTTGCCACTTCCATGTTTTGTAAATGCTGCACGGCGTCTTCCAGCGCACCTTGTTGATAGGCTTGCATGGCATGCTGACCTTGTTCGTGTACGTTGCTGTGGGGGCGTTCAATCCGTTGAAAATCTGCAATATTATGCAGACTGCGGTTGTGATTATGATAATACCAGCGGCCAAAGCGGCACTCATGATCAGTGGGGAGTTGTGGCACGCTTGTAGGCTCCTGCTCGAGCAGATGATTGTAAACAATGAACTTTAGTGACAGCTCATCGAGATTAGCCAACTCTATGCCTGCACGTAGCGCCGATCGGTCGATGTCCTTACGCATGCGCTGCGCTAAAGAATGTAAACCGCGCATGGCGCTAACGGCTTGCTGTGTTGTGTCATTAAAATCTTGTGCAAGTTGCCCTTGGCTTTGAATGTAATCGTGCGCTTGTTTCGTTTCAGTTTGGATTTCATTTATTTTGTGGACAATATCGGTGGTGGCTAAAGCGGTGCGCTCGGCAAGGTGGCGGATTTCACTGGCCACTACAGCAAAACCTCGGCCGGCATCACCGGCTCGCGCAGCTTCAATGGCGGCATTAAGAGCGAGTAAGTTGGTCTGGCTGGCAATGCCGCTGATCAGGTCAACAATGCCGTTAATTTCCTGTGTGTGCAGCGCCAATGTGTCAATTTTGTCAGTGGTTTCTAAAAGGCCACTTTCCATGGCAAGGGCTTTGCTTTGCAGCTCTGTGAAATTATCTTGGTTGGTAGTGGTGGCGTGAGCAACAGTCTGGGCATGCTGCTTATTGTGCTCCATTTGCTCAGCAAGGTATTCAAAAGAGTCGCCGAGGTGCGCTATTGAACTACCAAAACGAATCAGGTTGCTTGAAACACCACGATTAAACTGCAACTGCTGTTGGTGGCTTGCCGCGCTGCTTTGTGAGCGGGCTAACGCCTCTTGTAGTTGTTGAATATGTGCACGTTGCTGCGTGTTTTCAGCTTCTAAACTGATGTTTTTCTGCTGCAACTGCAGTGCTTTTTTCTTCCATTTGAACCACATAGTAAGCCTCTATTGCTGCGCAATCAGTAGGGCAGTGAGGTAAACCCTTGTCATAGAGTAAGGCTGGTAATGAACTATCGCGTACAAACGTCCATGTGGGGCGGCGTTATTCTTCACCAGGCTGTTAGGCAGGCATAGGCCTTGTGCATTAGTGTGATGTACCCTCGGCAAATTCAATTTTATTGCCCACGTTGTATTTGCCAGATGGTTTGTTCATAGGGATAGGTTTTACTTCTTCTAAAGTATTGCCATCCTAAACATAGGTCTAAACATTGTGCTTGACGGCAATCAAGAATGACCTTTTAAGCAGTTGAGCCTGCAGGCAGAGGACGGTTAACGTAGGCATAACCAAGTTAATTAGTAGGGTATGCAACGTGAATACTGGCCTGCAGCAAGAGAGTGTTTTAACGAGTGAAGAACCCTTTTATCAGACACTTGGTAATGAGGAAACGGTCTTTCGACAGGCTTGGCAGCATGGGATGCCAGTGCTGATTAAAGGGCCTACCGGTTGTGGGAAAACCCGCTTTGTGCAGCATATGGCGCACCGTTTGAACTTGCCGTTGTATACCGTTGCTTGTCATGATGATTTAAGTGCTGCTGATCTAGTTGGCCGTCACTTAATCGGTGCTGAGGGCACTTGGTGGCAAGATGGTCCGTTAACCCGTGCTGTGCGTGAAGGCGGTATTTGCTACTTAGATGAGGTGGTCGAAGCGCGGCAAGATACCGCAGTGGTCTTGCACCCTCTAGCTGATGACCGCCGTGAGCTGTTCTTAGAACGCACCGGTGAAGCGATTAAAGCAGGGCCTAATTTTATGCTGGTGGTGTCCTATAACCCCGGTTATCAAAACCTGCTCAAAGGCATGAAGCCCAGTACTCGCCAACGCTTTGTGGCCATGCGCTTTGATTATCCAAGTGCTGCAGAAGAACAGAGAATTGTTGAAATTGAAGCAGGGGTGGAGAGTAAGCTGGCGGCGCAGATTGTTCGACTGGGGCAGGCCCTGCGCCGTTTAGAGAACCATGACCTGGAAGAAGTGGCCTCAACGCGCTTACTGATTTTTGCCGCACGCATGATTAAAGCGGGGATGCCGGTGCGTGAAGCCTGCTTAGCCTGTTTGGCTGAGCCGTTAAGCGATGACCCACAAACAGTGGCGGCTTTAATGGATGTGGTTGATGTCCACTTCGAGTAACGCGCCGTTAGTCGCGCCCGCTGCCAGTCAGGCACTGCCGGGCGATTTGGCCATGTGGATTTTTATTCTGGCTGAATTAGCGGCTTTTACCCTATTTATTATTGCCTTCAGTGTCACGCAAATGCTTTACCCTGAGATGTTCCAAGCAGGGCGCGCAGAGTTGGATCCCTCCACAGGCTTTGCTATGACGGTAGGTTTGCTGTCATCGGGCTTTTTAGCGGCGCTGGCAGTGGAGCGGGTACGGGTGAATCAAGCGCGGCAAGCGGCTGTGTTATTGATCGCGGCGATTGCTTCGGCAATGGTCTATGTGGTGCTTAAACTCAGTGAGTATACGCACTTAGCTCAAGCCGGCTTTGACCTTGAATACAATATGTTCTTCACTCTGTATTGGCTGGTGACCTTGTTTCACTTTTTGCATGTGTGGCTGGGTTTGCTGGTGTTGGCTTTTTTAGCTTGGCGTTGTTGGCGATTAGGCTTTACTGCCGATAACCGCAGCGGTATGGAATCTGGGGTGATGTATTGGCACATGATTGACTTGGCTTGGGTGATTATCTTTCCGCTGGTGTATTTACTGGGGTAGGGCGGCAGTATGTCCAATACAAAGGTGTTGTTTGTGTGCTGGTTGCTCTTGGTGATGGCAACCGCTGTGACCGTTTATCTGGGGGCCAGCACGCTGACCTTGGCCACTCAGGTTGGCGCGGTATTGGCAGTGGCTGTTATTAAATCAGCTTTGATTATTGATGGCTTTATGGAATTGCGGCACACGCAAAGGCGCTGGCGCATCATCATGTATGGCTGGCCTTTGGCAATGAGTGTGATTATTGCTGTGACCTTGTTGCTGCCTCGCTTTATAAGCTGAATAGTGTATTTGCAGCCTGATTTTTCTTAACGCCAAGGGCGTCTCTATACGCTTGCGCGCGGACACAATGTCCTGCTTGATTGTTCTTGATACGACTCTCCCTGATAACCCTCTCTAAGCGCTGTTAGTGCTCCGTTAATGTGCGCTAGGTCGCATTAAAATGCTGACTAGTCATTCGCAATCTACTGTGTGAGCCACGTAATGTAGGCCTTTAGCTAATAACCCAGTGCGGCACTTGGTAATTCTTGATTGCTATCAAGTGGGTTTGTAAGCAACTGTTTCTATGATGAGCGGGCATAACTCATTAGGAGGCGTCATGTCTGAA
>JAAYTE010000285.1 GCA_012518175.1 Gammaproteobacteria bacterium
AGGGCTGCTCAACCAAGGGCTGCTCTACAGTTGCCTTAATACCAGAGCGGTATTGCCCTGAGCTAGAGTGCGCTGCACTCGCCCCGTTCATCACAACATTTTTCTAGATGCTTTATCCATAGGGTTGCAGCGGGTATCATAGCCGCTCATTTTATCTTTCCTTTTCGTGCGCGCAGGCTGGACAGTCCATGTCGATGGTTCGTATTGGTTCCTACACATTAGCTAACAACCTGATTCTCGCGCCCATGGCTGGCGTGACTGATCGCCCACAACGCCAGCTTTGCGCGCGTTTCGGGGCTGGCCTGACTGTCTCAGAAATGCTCACCAGCGATACTCGCTTATGGGGCAGCCGCAAATCCAGTCTACGCTTACTGTCTGACGACGATCCCCAGCCGCGCTCCATGCAGATCGCAGGCGCTGACCCACAAATGCTGGCCCATGCTGCACAAGAATGCGTAGCTTTAGGCGCCCACATTATCGACATTAATATGGGCTGCCCGGCCAAAAAAGTGTGCAGTAAAGCCGCCGGCTCAGCACTGTTAAAAGATGAGCCGCTGGTTGCACAAATTCTGCAAGCGGTGCGTGCCGCAGTGGATGTGCCTGTGACCTTAAAAATCCGTACCGGCTGGGATCAGGCCAATAAAAATGGCGTGACAATCGCTAAAATTGCCGAGCAAACAGGCATCAACGCCCTTGCGGTACATGGCCGCACCCGCGCAGACCGCTATAATGGTGACGCCGAATACGATACTATTGCCCTCATCAAGGAGGCTGTGTCCATTCCTGTGTTTGCTAATGGCGATATCGATAGCCCCTTAAAGGCTCGCCAAGTGCTGGATTACACAGGCGCAGATGGCTTATTAATTGGCCGCGCAGCCCAAGGACGGCCTTGGATTTTTCAAGAAATAAATCATTTTCTAGCCACAGGTGAGCTGTTACCGGCGATCAGTCTGCAGGCCTTAGAATTAATTTTGCTTGAACATCTAGACCTTCTGCATGCGTTTTATGGCCAACCTATGGGTGTCCGCATTGCTAGAAAACATACGCACTGGTATTTATCTGCACTACCGGGCGCACAACAATTTCGTTCAACGTTTAATCAGCTCGATTGCGAGAATGCGCAAAAAGACCAGATTCAAGGTTTTTTTAATCACCTTCGCAGTCTAGGCTTAACAGACGCTGCATGATGCTAATGATAAAACGTTCAGCTATGAGATATCTGCCGTGACAAAAAACACTATGCCGCTTGCCACTATAAAAAGCACCGAACACCTGACGTTACGTGCCTGTGTCGAAAAAACTTTGCAAGACTATTTCGCCCACTTAGATGGCGCCCATGTCAATGACGTCTACAACCTAGTGTTAAGCGAGGTTGAAGCACCGTTATTTGCCTCAGTAATGCAGCATGTGCAAGGCAACCAAACCCGCGCATCAGAAATGCTCGGTTTAAACCGAGGCACACTGCGTAAAAAGCTGAAACAGTACAATCTTCTTTAACATCCAACCCTGCACACCCCTACCCTTAGGCTCTGTGCTGCTTGCCGTTTATAGCTAGGAAAACCAATGACTGACCACACTGCAAAAACCTCTATTCGTCGTGCTTTAATCAGTGTTTCTGATAAAACAGGTATTGTTGAATTTGCCAAAGAACTGGATGCCTTAGGGGTAGAAATCCTCTCCACTGGCGGCACGTTTAAACTGCTCAAAGATAATGCAATCCCTGCGATTGAAGTGGCGGACTACACCGGTTTTGCGGAAATGATGGATGGCCGGGTGAAAACTCTGCACCCGAAAATTCACGGTGGTATTTTAGGCCGTCGCGATATCGACGCAGCGGTTATGACTGAGCACGGCATCAAGCCCATTGATCTGGTGGCAGTCAACCTCTATCCCTTTGCCGCCACAGTGGCTAAGCCTGACTGCAGCCTGCCAGACGCCATTGAAAATATCGATATTGGCGGCCCCACCATGGTGCGCAGCGCCGCTAAAAACCATAAAGATGTGGCCATTGTGGTCAACACTACGGATTACGCCGACATTATTCAGAGTTTAAAGCAAGGCGGCCTCAGCTATGCGCAGCGCTTTAATCTGGCACTCAAAGCCTTTGAGCACACCGCAGCGTATGACGGCATGATTGCGAACTACTTGGGCAGCATTGATCAGTCCGCAACGACACTGAGCACCGAGCAGCGCGCAGACTTCCCGAACACTTTTAATAGTCAATTTATTAAAGCGCAAGACATGCGTTACGGTGAGAACCCGCACCAAAAAGCGGCCTTCTACACCGAAGCCAATCCAGCCGAAGCCAGCATCGCCAGTGCCGTGCAACTGCAAGGTAAGGAGTTGTCGTTTAACAACGTTGCCGATACCGATGCCGCCCTTGAGTGCGTTAAAGGCTTTGTTAAGCCTGCCTGCGTGATCGTTAAGCACGCTAATCCGTGCGGTGTTGCTGTTGCTACAGACGCCGAAGGCGGTATTCGTAAAGCCTATGACTTGGCCTACGCCACTGATAGTGAATCAGCCTTTGGCGGCATCATTGCGTTTAACCGCGAGCTGGATGGCGACACCGCCCAAGCCATTGTTGAGCGTCAGTTTGTTGAAGTGATTATTGCCCCTAGCATCAGCCAAGCCGCCCGTGATGTGGTGGCGAGCAAAGCTAACGTGCGTCTCTTAGAGTGCGGCCAATGGCCAGCGCAGCGCAGCCCGAGCTGGGATTACAAGCGCGTCAACGGTGGCCTCTTGGTACAGAGCCGCGACATTGAGATGATCAGCGCCGCTGATCTAAAAGTCGTCACGCGCCGTGCTCCCACTGAGCAAGAAATTCACGACCTGATCTTTGCTTGGAAAGTAGCCAAGTTTGTAAAATCCAATGCCATTGTCTATGCGAAAAACCGTCAAACCGTGGGTGTAGGCGCCGGCCAAATGAGCCGCGTTAACTCTGCCCGTATTGCCGCGATTAAAGCTGAGCAGGCCGGTTTAGAAGTGGCCGGAGCAGTAATGGCCTCAGATGCCTTCTTCCCCTTCCGTGACGGCTTAGATAACGCCGCCAAAGTGGGTATTCGTGCAGTAATCCAGCCCGGCGGCTCCATGCGTGACGAAGAAGTGATCGCCGCAGCAGATGAAGCTGACATTGCCATGGTATTCACCGGCATGCGTCACTTCCGCCACTAATTTGCTCTTTTGAGGACCGTTTTCTATGAATATTTTAATTATCGGTAATGGCGGACGCGAACATGCTTTAGCATGGAAAGTCGCGCAAGACCCACGTGTTGAAAAGGTTTTTATCGCGCCAGGCAACGCCGGTAGCGCCACTGAAGCCAAATGCGAAAACGTCGCCATTGATGTTTTGGCCATTGACCAGCTGGCTGATTTTGCTGAGCAAAATAGTGTTGCCCTGACCATTGTTGGCCCTGAAGCACCATTGGTGGCGGGTGTAGTGGATACATTCCGCAAACGCAATCTGGATATTTATGGCCCCACCGCTGCCGCAGCACAACTGGAAGGTTCGAAAGCCTTCACCAAAGACTTCTTTGCCCGCCATAATATTCCCACCAGCAACTACGCTAACTTTACAGAAGTGGAGCCCGCGCTGGCCTATATCCGTGAGCAAGGCGCACCCATTGTGGTTAAAGCCGACGGTTTGGCTGCTGGTAAAGGGGTGATCGTCGCCATGACGTTAGCAGAAGCAGAAGCAGCAGTGATTGACATGCTGTCTGACAATGCTTTCGGCGATGCCGGTTCGCGCGTGGTGATTGAAGAGTTTTTAGACGGTGAAGAAGCCAGCTTTATTGTCATGGTCGATGGCGAAAACGTCTTACCCATGGCTACTAGTCAAGACCACAAGCGGGTGGGTGACGGTGATACCGGTCCGAACACCGGTGGCATGGGTGCTTACTCCCCTGCGCCAGTGGTGACTGATACAGTACACCAGCGCGTGCTCGATGAAATCATCTACCCAACCGTGCGCGGTATGGCGGCCGAAGGCAATGTCTATACTGGCTTCTTGTATGCCGGCTTGATGATCGATCAAGACGGCGCACCAAAAATCATTGAGTACAACTGCCGTTTTGGCGACCCAGAAACTCAGCCGATTTTATTGCGTTTAGAGTCCAGCTTAATTCTGCTGATTGAAGCTGCCTTAGCCAAGGCCCTTGATAAAGTAGAAGCCCAATGGGATCCACGCCCAAGCCTCGGCGTCGTTCTAGCCTCTGGCGGCTACCCAGCTGACGGCTATAGCGCGGGCCATGAGATTCATGGTTTAGATGCGGCGGCCAAGCTGGAGGGTAAAGTATTCCACGCGGGCAGTAGCCTCAAAGACGGCAAGATCATTAATACCGGTGGTCGCGTCCTCTGCGCCACGGCCATGGGTGATACCGTTGCCGAGGCGCAAGCCAACGCTTACCAGCTGGCTGAGAAAATCAGCTGGGACGGCTGCTTTTACCGTAAAGATATCGGCTACCGTGCCATAGCGCGTGAACAGCAAAAGTAACAGCACCACGCCTACTGCCCAGCACTGTTTAATTGCCGGCTGGGCAGCAATGGCACAACTCTGACGAGGCGTTGATTACGAACTATGCATCCTATCCGCCTTACCCTCACCTTGATTATTAGCTTGCTGATCGGCTCACTGTTTTTGCTGTTCAGCATCCCGCGTTATTACGCCCAAGTATTTTCGTTAGACGCGGCAGCAGTACTGAAAATATTCTCCCAGTACCCAGTCTCTGAACCTGGGTTAAACAGTACACAACCGCTACTGATTGGCGTGCTGGTGGGCTGCAGCATCAGTATAGTTTTATATAACCTCATCCGTTTTTTATACACCGGCTACCGCAGCAACCTATCTTTTGGCCTGTCCCTCAGCTTCTTACTGTTGTTTTTATTTCTTTCCACTGAATTACTGACGGCACAAACGCCTTTTTTACTCAATTTAGACAGCGATTTTATTTATGTTTCGGTGATTCTCAGCATGTTGTTTTTACACAGCCTATGCCTGAGTTTAAACTTGCCCTCAACCCTGTTTAACAAGCTTTCCAAACAACTGATTCGGCATATGGGTGTGCTGTGCTTAGGTGGCATCGCCTTACTTACCTTAAGCACCAGCTACGCGCATACCTTAACCTACTACTTGCTCATCACTTCCAGCGTTATGCTGCTCGGCAGCAGCTTACGTCTATGGCACAGCGATTACCCGCCAGCACGGACGCTATTTATTGGCTTCAGTACTTTTTGCTTACCGCTCTTAGCCGCCTGGCCAGCCCTCAGCAATGAGTCGTTATTCTCTGCCGACAACGCCGTAGTGCTCACCCTTGCCAGCTTAGTGGTCAGCGCCATTATTATCAGCATCGGACTCAGTGAAGCGCACCGCCAGCAAATTAAAAAAAACACCCAAGTTTCTAACCTGCATGCGGCCGAGCAAGCAGAAAGTCGTGCTAAATCCGAACTGCTGGCGAAAATAAGCCATGAAATACGCACCCCCTTAAGCGGAGTTTTAGGGATGACCACGTTATTACTGGATACCCCCCTGTCCAGCAAGCAACGGGATTACGCTCAAACCATTCAAAGCTCTGGTAATGAACTACTCAGCTTAATTAATGAGATTCTCGACATCACCCGCCTAGAGTCCAAGCAAATTACCCTCTCGCACACGCCCTTTAATCTGGCGGGCTTACTCCAAGAATGCACCCAAGCATTTTCCAACAACGCCAGCGAACAAGGGATTGAGTTAACTGTTTTTTTTCAGCCACAGATACCAGAAATTTTACTGGGCGACCCAGTACGCTTACGCCAAGTGCTCTTGAGTATTCTTAACAATGCTTTCAAGCGCACTGCCCAAGGCGAGATCACCCTCAGCGCTGCAGTAGAACAAGGTGCAGGGCAACCACAACTGCTGTTTAACTTACAAGATACAGGCACACCTTTAAGTGATGAAGAGCGCCATATTCTCAGCTCAGCACAGCTGCACAGCAAAGACCTGCTGAGCGCTTCTTTTATTGGCGGCAACCTTGGCATTATCATCGCACGGCAACTGATTAGCCTAATGGGCGGGGTGTTCAGTATTCAGTCCAGTACCCATGGCTGCAGTTTTATTTTCAGTATTCCGCTACAAGCCCAACCCAGCCAAGCCGTCCATCTGGAAGCCGATTCAATCTTGCGTCAAAAGCATATTTTACTGATCGATAGCCATGCTCTGTCACAAAAAGTTTTAGCCCAGCAATGCTCTGAATGGGGCTTACGCGTCAGTACCAGTACCTCAGCAACAGACGCTGTCGCTTTACTGCGTAACAAAGCACTACAGGGACAACACTTTGCCGCCATTTTAATCAGTGAAACCATCCACAAACCCAGCGCCATCACTTTTGCAGTACGCATTAAAGCGGACCCTTTGCTCAAGGCCGATGCCAGCTTAATCATGCTCACCAGCAGCAGTAATACCGACCCCATTGCCACCCGCAACGCAGGTATCAGCCACGTTCTGATGAAGCCGGTCAGCGCTTCTACATTAAAGGCCACACTGATCAATGCTGTGCAAAACACATCCGCTAGTCTTAGCACACGCCCAGCACAAGCAAGCGCTAAGCATGTGCTGATTGCTGAAGACGATGCCATCTCAGTCAAAGTTATCAGCGGCTTACTGAGCAAACTCGGAGCGCGGTTTGATGTGGTTACTAACGGTCAGTTGGCTCTCGATAAACTGAGAAAAAATCACTACGACTTGGTGCTCATGGATTGTGAGATGCCGGTCATGGATGGCTTTACTGCTGCCCAACAACAACGCGCATATGAAGCAGCGCAAGGGCTGCCAGCAGTGACCATAATTGCCTTATCCGCCCATGTTCTCGACGAGCATCAGTTGCGCGCCAAACAATCTGGAATGGATGGCCATTTGGCCAAGCCCATAGAGCTGGGCAAGCTACAAGCCATCCTCGAAAAAAGCTGATCAAGCCACAGCTCTATTTTTCTGCCTGCTGGTGGTGCTGCAAATAGGCCACGGCTAAACCACTGCAACTGATAATCGCCACACCTAAAATGGCTAATGCATCGGGAATTTGTGCAAAGGCAAAGTAACCAACGATTCCAGCAAATATAATTTGCCCATAGCTAAAGGGCGCTAAAGTGGCTGCCGAAGAGTATTTTAAAGCCATGGTCAACAGCATATGTGCGGTCATGGCGAGAACCCCAAGCAGCAGCATAAACATTATATCCAGCGCAGGAACTGCCAAAGTGTATTCCCCAGGCAACAGCAACGTGAGCGCCAGCGTACCAAACAACCCCGATAAGAAATTACTGGTCACTGCATGGTCGGTACTGGCCAAGCGTCGCGTAATCAACTGATAAATAGCAAAGCAAAATGACGCGGTAAATGGCAAGAGGATCGCGGGCGTAAAGAGCTCACCACCCGGACGCACAATAAAGATAACCCCTAAAAAGCCAATACTGACCGCCCACCACTGCCCTGTGCTGACTTTCTCATGCAGCACTAGGGCTGAGAGCACTGTGACAATTAACGGCGCTAAAAACATCACAGCTGTTGCTTCTGCGAGGGGGATATAGCGCAATCCACCAATAAACAACAGGCTAATGCTGAGTAAACTAATGGCCCGCACTAACTGCAGCCAAGGCCTTCGTGTGTGCAGGATAACCCAGCGCATTTTTGGAAAAAACAAGAAAACCATCACCACTGTCTGCACTAAGTAGCGCAGCCAAATGACCATAATCAACGGGTAGATTTGGGTTAAATACTTAGAAACACCATCATGGGAGGCTAATAACAACCCCGCACACAGAACCAGTAAAACCCCATACAAGGGTCTTTGCGACGTACTCATAACACCTTCATCACCCAATTAGTTAGCAAGCTAACTATATAGTCAAAACCGTGCAAAGTCTTGTTTGCTCAATTCCCTTATAAACAACAAGGTTTTGCCTAACCTTCTATTGATCCGCGTCAAAGCTAAACCAAACAAGCTGTTGCTATATAGAGAGACTATAAAAATAACACACAGGAATAATAACCATGCTTTTTATGCCTTGGAACGAACAACTTGAAGTTGGCATTGATGAAATTGATCAGCAGCACCGCTGGCTCGTCGACACCACCAATCAATTGCACGCCTTACTTAGCAGCGGTGAGCCGCAGCGGGATCAGGTTGGCACTATCCTTGAGCAATTAATGGAATACACCATGAATCACTTTATTGTCGAGGAAGAGATCTTTCTGCGCTTAGGCTATCCGGAAAGCGCAGCGCACAAAGCCCAGCACAATATTTTCTGTGAGCAGGTGATGGACTTACTGACCCGCCATGATCAGGGCGAAACTGTCGGCATCAACGCATTAAAACTACTGAAAAGCTGGTTAACCAACCATATTGTTAAAGTCGACAAGCAGTATGTGGCACATTTCCGCGCCCAAGGCATTGCCATTTAAAATATGTTTTATAGCGCTGTACCATTGCGCAGCGCTATTTTCTCAGTCACGGAGGGTGGTTTGCGTCCCGCTAAATAATGCCGACTAAAACGCGCAAACCACTGCTCCAACGCTTGTGCAGCGACAGTATCATCCGCCAAATGCAAGCACAATGCAGTCACCTCAGCAGTACACAAATGCTCTTCGCGAGTGGAACGGCGCAAGCGGTAGTGAGAAATGTCATCCGGATGCAAACTCAGCACTGGCAGCTCAGCTAGATAAGCAGACTTACGAAACATTTTCCGCGCTTCTGTCCAAGTACCGTCTAGCACCACAAACAATGGTCGTTTACCTGCTGCCCGCAACTCAGCATTGGGTACGCTATGCACTACCCGCTCAGCTGGCACATACTCTTCTGGAAAAACCACATAAGGTTGCCACTGCGGATCAGCCAGCAGCGCCAGAATGGCTGGATCCACTTCAGTGCGCGACCAAGTAAAGGCAAAAGTATCTGGCACTACATCAGCAATCAGCCAGCCGGTATTGGTTGGCTTCAAAGGTTCGGCATCGTACATCAATAAACAGACCGCGCTCTGCGCATCAACGTCTGGCTGCCAAGCACACATACAATACTCAAGGCTCACGCGGCAGCGCTGGCAACGCACTAACAGTGCGCCACGGGCGATAAAAGGTCGTTTACTGCGCGCCAAGCGTTGCTCACGCAAACGCGATACTGCGTGCGGCATAGTTCATACTCAGTAAGAAAACCGCTAGTTTAACAGATTTTTCTGACGGTCTTAGCAAAGCCACTGACGGCAGGCAATGGCCCGCTATACGACCAATTAGGCTTGCTCTAAACGCACTGGCATTGATATAAATCAGCGTTAGACTGTGTAGCACTGGCATAGTCCCGCCCTCTTCTGACAAGTGAGTGTATTATGCGTCGCGAACCTATTGTTTTATTTGATAACGGCAATCACCAATGCCTAATGTTTGATGATTTAGTCACTGG
>JAAYTE010000286.1 GCA_012518175.1 Gammaproteobacteria bacterium
ATAGCAGCTGGCACTATTATTGCTTTGAGTTCTCTATTAGACGGCGTAAGTGGGGAAGGGTAAGTGCTTTAGGGCCTTACTATGCATTGCTTTGCGCATGCAGCTTACATTTCGATGGGCATTGAGTTAATGCTTGCCGCTGACCTATCACGGAGAATAATAATATGCTTAAAAAGCACAGCTTACTGGGTGTTATGGTCTTAACACTGTGCATCAATACTAGTTTTGCAGCTGTTTCAGCAGAAGAAGCCAGTCAACTGGGTAACACCCTAACACCGTTGGGCGGGGAGATGGCCGGCAATGCCGCGGGCACTATTCCAGCTTGGACTGGAGGTTTAACTGTAGCGCCTGCCGGCTACCAAAAAGGCCAGCATCACATTGATCCTTTTGCCGATGAACAGCCTTTATTTACCATTACGAAAGCCAATCTAAATCAGTATAAAGCGAATTTGTCTGCTGGGCAGATTGCGCTCTTTGAGACTTACCCCAATACCTATCAAATACCCGTGTATAAAACCCATCGCACGGCCGCAGCACCGCAGTGGGTGTACAGTAATACCAAATACAATGCGCAGCATGCCAAGCTGGAGAATAACGGTAACAGTTTTTCTGATGCTAAAGGCGGTACGCCATTTCCCATTACTGACAATGCCGTGGAGATGATTTGGAACCACATCGCCAGATACCGTGGTGTCTACGGTGTGCGCAATGCTGCCGAGGCGGTAGTGCAGCGCAATGGTTCTTACTCGCTGGTCGCGGCTCAGCAAGAGATTCTGTTTAAGTTCTATGAAAACCAAGGCCAGGTTAATAACGCCGATAATATTTTGTTTTACTACCTGTCGTTTGTAAAAAGCCCAGCACGTTTAGCCGGTGGTGCGGTGCTGGTGCATGAAACGCTGGATCAAGATAAAAGTATGCGCCAAGCCTGGGCTTATAACGCTGGTCAGCGCCGTGTGCGCAGGGCGCCAAACTTGTCCTATGACGCGCCAATTGCCGCTTCAGAAGGTATTCGTACTGCCGACAGCACAGATATGTACAACGGCAGCCCTGACCGTTACCACTGGAAAGTAATAGGCAAGAAAGAGCTGTATATTCCGTACAATAACTACAAAATCACCAGCCCCGATGTGAGCTATAAAGAGCTGCTGCAGCCTGGGCATATTAACTCTGCACTGACGCGCAATGAGCTACACAGGGTTTGGGTCATTGAGGGAACTTTGCAAGATAGCGCCCGTCACGTGTACTCCAAGCGCCGTTTTTATCTGGATGAAGACAGCTGGCAAATCGTCTTGGCCGATGAGTATGACAGCCGTGGTGAGTTATGGAAGGTTTCTGTGGCCTACTTAAAAAGCTACTACGAACTACCGGCAATCTGGACTGCGCTGGATGTGTTCTATGATTTACAAAGCCGTCGCTACCATGTGCAGAATCTAGACAATGAAGAGTCGGGCAGCATTGATTACAGTCAGGCCGCCCCAGATGATAACTACTTTAAACCCGCGGCGTTGCGTCGACGCGGTGTTCGCTAAGGGGTAACGCAAAGGTCAAAAGCCGCTAAACAGCGGCTTTTTTCTTGTCGATATTTGAGCTTTACAATACTTAACAAAACAACAATGCATAATGATTGCGGGCGCAGTGCCTATTTCATAGGATTGAAGTGTATAACTATAGCCAGTCAAGGCATGCAACTATAAAAATAATGGGGAATATATATGCGTGAACCCTTTTCGCAGACAGATAATAAAAACACTGTTGGCATTGGTCGTGGGCAACAATTACAAAGTGCCGCTGGCAAGTTTAAGCTGCTGTCCTTATGTGCAGCGTTAATTCTGCCCAGCGCGTACTCGCTACCAGTGGCAGCGCAAAGCGAAGGTGTTGCGGCACCGGCATACTCCATTGAGTCGCCAGCTGCGCAAAGCAATTTGCTGTTAGACGTGGTTCGGGCCGGTAAGCGTTTGGTTGCTGTTGGCGCTCGCGGCCATATTCTCTATTCCGATGACGATGGTAAACAATGGTTACAGGCACGAGTGCCTACCCAACAGTTACTGACTGCCGTCTATTTTGTGGATGACCGGCATGGCTGGGCTGTGGGCCACGATGCTTTAATTTTAGCCACCCGTGACGGTGGTGCAACTTGG
>JAAYTE010000287.1 GCA_012518175.1 Gammaproteobacteria bacterium
AGGCCGCATCAGTACGCTGCAAAACACTTTGCAAAAGCTACTGCAACTCAAGTTCGGCGAACCTGCCTCTGAATACCAACAGCGCTTACTTCAAGCCGAAGAAGCTGAGTTAACGCTCTGGACCGAGCGCGTACTCTTTGCTGAAACCATTGATGCGGTGTTTGCTAAGTAGATCTGCAACACCGTTATTTTCCAGAACCGTAGCGCGGGCATTTATGCTCGCGATGGGTAGCCCTCGAATATATTCGCCATTCCGCTAAACACAGCTCGTGGAGCAAGGCCTTTTCGGCAATGAATTGCCTCCTATACAAGCCAAGCTCTATCAAGAATAAATGACCTCCTACGAGTGCCAAAACAAATACGCCTGTAAGCTAAATTTCCTCGATAACATAAGTTTTTGTGAGCGCTTTCAAATAGCCTGTCCCTCAATCCACTAATTCAATACCTAAACTCTCGAGCAAATACACTGCTTCAAACTTAGAGAATTTCGCGCCTTGTAGTTGATTCTCTAAAACATTAATTAAAAACTGACTGGATTCGGTAAAATTTGCTGCTTGTAAGTTGGTGCTCATAAACAGGCTATGGGTAAAGTCGCAGTACGTCATCACCGCTTTAGAAAAATCGCCTTCGCGAAAATCGACATCATGTACTTTACACTCATCCAACACTAAGCCCTGCAAGGTCAGTCCAAAGAAGGATGAATCATTGAGAATGCACTGGCGAAAACTGATTTCAAAGTCTTTGTGGTATTGCGACCACGTTGCGCGCGTCCAATCAACCCCAACCAACTTGCACTCAAGAAAGTTCACATTAAATAACCGCGTATAAGGCAAATTAATTAAACTTAATTGACAGCGGGTAAAGCTGCAGTTTATAAAGTTACATTTTTCGAAGGTTGCCTCGCTAAAATTGCAATCAACAAAGGTGCACTCTTCAAACTCAGTGCCAACGCAAACTAAGCTTTGCATATCTAAGTTTTTAAACGTTTCTTCAAAATACTGCTGCTGGCTTTTCATCTCGTACACAACACCTCTCTGCGCCCAATAAAAAAGGCGACTATAAAAGTCGCCTTTTTATCACCCGTTCGAAGTCATTACGCAGCAATGCTGCCTTTGAGCTTCTTCATGGCATTTTTCTCAATCTGACGAATCCGCTCAGCAGACACGCCATATTGTGCGGCCAAGTCATGCAAAGTCACTTTCTCGTCAGATAACCAACGCTGCTGCAAAATATCACGGCTGCGCTCATCCAGCTTGCTCAGTGCTTCATGCAGGCTGTTGCTGCTGCTTTCAGTCTGATCAAGCGACTCCAACTGCAACGCTGGATCATGGCTATGATCTTCTAAGTAATTCGCTGGAGAATGATATGTTCCTTCATCATCCTCAGTCGCAGACGGATCAAACGACATATCATGGCCGGTTAAACGGCTTTCCATTTCTCGCACTTCACGCGCCTCAACACCTAAAGAATCAGCTACAGCTTCAACTTCGGTATTGGTTAACCATGCCAAACGTTTTTTCTGACTGCGCAAGTTAAAGAACAATTTGCGCTGTGCTTTAGTGGTTGCCACTTTCACAATACGCCAGTTACGCAGTACGTATTCGTGAATTTCGGCTTTAATCCAATGCACAGCAAAAGACACTAAGCGCACACCCTTTTCAGGATTAAAACGCTTCACTGCCTTCATCAAACCAACGTTACCTTCTTGAATCAGGTCGCCTTGCGGTAAGCCGTAACCTGAATAACTGCGCGCAATGTGTACGACAAAACGTAAGTGCGCCATAACTAATTGGCGTGCAGCATCTAAATCTTGGTGATAATACAAGCGCTCACCTAAGTCTTGCTCTTGCTCAACGCTTAACAGCGGAATTGAGCTTACTGTCTGCATATAAGTCTCAAGGTTAGAACCAGGAGTCAGCATACGAGCAGTTTGTAATGCGGTCGTGGTGGTCATAAATTTCCTCCAACGGGTGACTATATCTTAAATAACTCTATTAACTATCAGATGTCATTTACGACATAAAGTTCCATTTTCTTGCGCTTAAAAATATGCGCAAAGCCTCATGCTAAGGCGCTTTGCAACTAACGCGGTAATAATTCCCGCAGGTGCCGCGCAACAGCTAACCAAGCACCGATATAACCCAGTAATACTGCACCAAGTAATAAAGAAAAGCCATCTTCAACAGGCACGCCTGATAAACTAAATTCACTGCCATATAACTGCGCAAGCTCAACCACTGAGCCATTGAGCCAATCCAAGCCAAATGCCAACAGCAACCAAGCCAATACCCCACCAGCAAAGCCGTAAAGCACGCCCATATACAAGAAGGGGCGACGCACATAGCCATCGGTGCCACCCACCAGTTTAATCACTTCAATTTCAATGCGGCGGTTTTCAATATGCAGACGAATGGTATTACCCACCACTAATAATAATGCAGCAACCAGCAACACTGATAAAGCAAAAATAAAGTTCTCACCCAT
>JAAYTE010000288.1 GCA_012518175.1 Gammaproteobacteria bacterium
GCAGCCAGTATCTTGCGGCCGGTCGATGCACCTTTTGCCGTCCACAGTGGACTGCATCTGTTGGCTGGTAATTTAGGGCGCGCGGTTTTAAAAACCTCAGCAGTGCAAGAAGAGTTTTGGGCGATTAGTGCGCCAGCACGGGTTTTTGACTGCGAGGCTGATGCTTTGCAGGCGTATCACTCAGGCACACTCAGCGGTGACTTGGTTTTGGTCGTACGTTTCCAAGGGCCGGCAGCCAATGGCATGCCTGAGCTGCATAAGTTGATGCCGATACTGGCTAACTTGCAAGCCAATGGGCAAAAGGTCGCATTAGTTACTGATGGCCGCTTGTCCGGTGCATCAGGTAAGGTATTAGCTGCTATCCACCTCACGCCAGAAGCGGCTAAAGGTGGCGTGCTGAGCCGTCTGCAAGATGGCGATATTATTGAGATTGATGCTAAGCAAGATCTTTTTCATGTACATGTAAAACCTGAAGAGTTGGCTCTGCGCAGTGATGCTCAAGCACCATCGAATGCGCCCTTGGGCTATGGTTTGCAGCTGTTTGCTGCACAACGTCGCTGGGTTGGTCCTGCAGATCAGGGTGCCAGCTTTCTAGTAGAGGATTAAATCATGTTAACAATGGAACATATCTTACGTCGTGCCTACCCGGTCTTGCCGGTCTTGGTCATTGATGATGTTGAGCGCGCAGTTGGCTTGGCTCAGGCCTTGTGTGCTGGCGGACTCAATGTCATTGAGGTTACTTTACGCACCCCACAAGCCCTGGAAGCGCTGAAAGTTATTCGCCAAGAAGTCCCCGACTTGATTGTCGGTGCGGGCACTGTCATCCATGCCGAACAGTTTGCGCAGGCCATTGATGCTGGAGCGCAGTTTGCGGTCAGCCCAGGCTTTACTGAGCGCTTGGCGCAAGCAGCGCAAGAAACCGAGCTGCCATACTTGCCCGCAGTGATGACGCCTTCTGAAGTGCTGGCTGCGCTCGAATATGGCTACCGTTCTTTAAAGCTGTTTCCAGCCAATGGTGGAGCCAGCGTGCGCATGCTCAATAGTTTTAAGGGGCCATTTACAGGCATCAGTTTCTGCCCCACGGGCGGCGTCACCCGTGACAACTTACTGAGTTATTTAAGCTTGCCCAATGTGGCGTGCTGTGGTGGAACATGGATTGCTCCAGCCAGTTTGGTACAGGCGCAAGCTTGGGATCAAATTACCCAGTTGGCCCGTGAGGCTTGTGCGATGGCTGGCCACTTGGAATCCTTAACATGAGTTGGGATTATCCAGCCCCGTATATTTTACCGCTGTGCGCAAAGCCTGCTGATATTGATGAGTTTGACCATGTTAATAATGCTGTCTATGTGCACTGGATGGAGGAGTGTGCTTGGCAACACTCCATCGACTTAGGCTTGGGCTTTGCAGAATATCAGGCCTTAGACCGAGGTATGGCGGTGTTGCGTCATGAGATCGATTACTTGCTCAGCGCCTATGAGGGTGAGCAACTAGAGATGGCCACCTGGATTGCCCATTCCGATCAGCGCATTCGTATGGACCGCTATTTTCAATTGCGCCGCGTTGCCGATGGAGCCACCTTGCTGCGTGCCAAAACCACTTTTGTCTGCATTGAGTTGTCCAGCGGTCGGCCCAAGCGGATGCCACCCGCCTTTGTTGAAGGCTATGGTGCAGTGATGCTGCCGCCTGCTTAGGTTAAGCCGAAAAGTTTAAATACCGCTTTGTCAGTGCTCAGAGCATGCTTATACTGCTGCGCTGTACGGTTTTTTATCCCAGCGATACGCTGATTTTTAGTTTTCTGTGAGTTCGATATTGTGCAAATTGCTTTAGCACCGATGGAAGGGTTGGTCGACCACATCATGCGTGATGTGTTGACTGAACAGGGTGGTATTGATTGGTGCGTTACTGAGTTTGTACGCATTACTGATCAGCTATTACCTACGCGCAGTTACCAGCGTTTGGCCCCAGAGTTGCAGCAGGGCGCAGCCACCCCCGTTGGTACGCCGTTACGAGTGCAGCTACTGGGATCTGATCCGCAGGCCTTGGCAGATAATGCGGCAAAAGCCTGCGAGCTGGGTGCGCCGGTAATTGATTTGAATTTTGGTTGCCCAGCGAAGACAGTCAACAATTCCAATGGTGGCGCAATTTTACTGCGTGAACCCGAGGTGTTATTTAAAATAGTTGAGGCAGTGCGTGCCGGTATGCCCGCGCACATCCCGTTGACGACTAAAATGCGTTTAGGCTATGACAGCCCCGATGGTGCCATGGACTCCGCGCGCGCTTTAGCTGCTGGTGGCTCGGCGCAAATTGTGGTGCATGCGCGCACTAAAACTGACGGTTATAAGCCGCCAGCGCACTGGGAGTGGGTGGCAAAAGTACAGGATGTGGTCCATATTCCAGTGTTTGCCAATGGCGATATTTGGTCGTTAGAAGACTGGTATCGCTGCCGTGAAGTCAGCGGTGTGGATCATGTGATGCTGGGTCGCGGCTTAGTCTCACGACCGGATTTAGCTAAGCAAATTGCTTGCGCCCGTGATGGCATTGCCTACCAACTGAAAACTTGGCAGCAATTACAGCCCATGCTGCATGAGTTTTGGCGTCAAGTGCGCTTATTTCAGACGCCACGCAGTGCCCCAGGTCGTCTTAAACAATGGCTAGCGTTACTCACACGCAACTACCCCGAGGCGCAACAGTTATTTACTC
This sequence comes from Gammaproteobacteria bacterium, assembly GCA_012518175.1. GTDB lineage: Bacteria > Pseudomonadota > Gammaproteobacteria > Pseudomonadales > Pseudomonadaceae > Denitrificimonas. The sequence continues at coordinate 2,701 of JAAYTE010000288.1, forward strand.
AGTTGCGTAAAGTGACTGACTGCGCTGAAATTGACCGTCTGTTCGGTTTTGCTGCCGACACCTTTGCCGCCGTAGAGCTTAGCCAGCAACCGGCTTAGGTGGTTGGGCTGTCCGCCAGCTCTATACTGTCATCGGTTAGCATTTGCATAAAAGCTTGTGCTGCATTGGATAAAGTGCGTTCGGTGTGGATGATGTAGCCCAGATCGCGACTGAGATGAGCATCGCTAATGGGCAAGCGCAGCACAGATTCATCGAGCATACTGTGTGGCAGCACACTCCAGGCTAAGCCAATCGATACCATCATTTTGATGGTTTCCATATAGTTGGTGCTCATGCTGATTTCAGGGGTTAAGCCCGCTTGATCAAACAGCTGCAAGGCGATCTTGCGGGTGAAGGTGTGGCTGCCGGGAAACACAGCGGGGTAAGCACATAGATCCGCCAGGCGAATGCGCTTACGCTGCGCCAGCGGATGATCAGGGGCAACGACGAAGTCTAAATCGTCCTGCCATACTTTTACTGCTTGCAATGGCGCTTCACAGTGCGGTGAAAGGGTTATGATCGCCAGCTCACAACGCCCATGCAAAACATCGGCATAGGCCACTTCCGAGTCCAGAAAGCGAATATCAAGCATAACCTCAGGGTAGCGCTTGGTAAAAGCGCGCAGTACCGGTGGTAAACGGCGCAAACCAATATGGTGACTGGTGGCTACACTTAAACGGCCACTCACTGTGCCGCTTAGGTTGTTTAGGGCGCGGCGGGCATCATCCAGCTCATTGACGATGCGATAAGCGCGCGGCAGTAATGCTCGGCCTGCTTCAGTTAAGCGGGTTTCACGGCCGATGCGGTCAAATAAGCGAATGCCCAATTGCTCTTCTAAGCTGGCAATGCGCTTGCTAATGGCCGGTTGCGTAACATGCAAGCGTTCGCCCGCCAGAGAGAAACTGCGCTGCTCGGCAATGGCTATAAAAGTTTGCAAGTTGGCTAGATCCATCACATTCACCATGGCGCGCTAAAGAGGTGCTTTGACTATACTGCTATTCCTAACTGGAATCTAATGGATAAGAAATATCAATTTGAGTTATTCAAGTGGAGACCCTAGGATAGACCCATAAGCAGTAGGTGAATGACCGCTGCGCATAACCTTGATGAGGACGGTCTAATGGCTGGAAAAACGCTTTACGACAAACTTTGGGAGATGCACGAAGTTAAACGCCGTGATGATGGCTCTTCGCTGATTTACATCGACCGCCATATTTTACATGAAGTGACTTCGCCGCAAGCTTTTGCTGGGTTACGTTTGGCCGGTCGCAAACCGTGGCGCATTGATGCCAATATTGCCACCCCTGACCACAACGTGCCGACCACTAAGAAAGAGCGTGATGGTGGCATTGCAGCCATTGCCGATGAAGTGTCGCGCATTCAGGTGCAAACCTTGGATGATAACTGCAACGAGTACGGTATTTTGCAGTTTAAAATGAACGATGTGCGCCAAGGTATTGTGCACGTCATTGGCCCAGAGCAGGGCGCAACCTTGCCAGGCATGACTGTAGTATGCGGCGACTCACACACCTCAACCCACGGTGCTTTTGCTGCCTTAGCCCACGGTATTGGTACTTCAGAAGTTGAACATGTGTTAGCAACCCAGTGTTTGGTTGCCAAAAAAATGAAGAACATGCAAGTGCGGGTTGAGGGCAAAATCCCTGCAGGCGTCACTGCTAAAGATATCGTTCTAGCGATTATCGGTAAGATTGGTACAGCTGGCGGTAACGGCCATGCTGTTGAGTTTGCCGGCAGTGCCATTCGTGAGCTGTCCATGGAAGGTCGTATGACGGTCTGCAACATGTCCATTGAAGCCGGTGCCCGTGTTGGTATGGTGGCGGTGGACCAGAAAACCATTGATTACGTTAAAGGCCGCCCTTATGCGCCCAAAGGTGCAAACTGGGAAGCAGCAGTGGCTGCTTGGCAAGATTTAGTCTCCGATGCTGACGCTGAGTTCGACACCATTGTTGAAATGCGCGCGGAAGACATTATTCCGCAAGTGAGCTGGGGTACGTCACCCGAAATGGTTTTACCGGTGGATGCCAATGTGCCGGATCCAGCGCAAGAAGCTGATCCAGTCAAGCGCGACTCCATTACCCGTGCTTTGCACTATATGGGCTTAAGCGCGAATCAAGCCATCACTGATATTAAGTTGGATCGGGTGTTTATTGGCTCCTGCACCAACTCGCGCATTGAAGACTTACGTGCAGCGGCGGCGGTGGCTAAAGGCCGCAAAGTTGCCAGCAATGTCATTCAAGCCATGGTAGTACCGGGTTCTGGCTTGGTTAAACAGCAAGCGGAAGAAGAAGGTTTGGATAAGATTTTCTTAGAAGCTGGTTTTGAGTGGCGCGAGCCTGGTTGCTCCATGTGCTTGGCGATGAACCCAGATAAGTTGGGCAACGGAGAGCATTGCGCTTCAACCTCGAACCGTAACTTTGAAGGCCGTCAGGGTAATGGCGGGCGTACGCACTTGGTGAGTCCAGCAATGGCCGCCGCTGCAGCGGTTAAAGGTCACTTTGTGGATGTCCGTGAATTAATGAACGAGGGAGCATAAGCATGAAAGCCTTTACTCAACATCAGGGTTTAGTTGCTCCGTTGGATCGCGCCAACGTTGATACTGACCAAATTATTCCTAAGCAGTTTTTAAAATCCATCGCACGCACAGGCTTTGGTGCCAACTTATTTGATGAGTGGCGCTACTTAGATGAAGGCCAGCCAGGGCAGGACAACAGTAAGCGTCCACTGAATCCTGAATTCGTCTTGAACCAGCCGCGCTATCAGGGTGCCAGCGTGTTATTGGCACAAGAGAACTTCGGTTGTGGCTCCAGCCGTGAGCATGCGCCGTGGGCACTGGATGAGTACGGTTTCCGTGCGATTATTGCGCCGAGCTTTGCTGATATTTTTTACAACAACAGCTTTAAAAACGGTTTATTGCCGATTATTTTAACTGCTGATGAAGTCAACGAGCTGTTTGCGCAAGCACAAGCCACTGAGGGCTATGAGCTGACTGTTGACCTTGAAGCGCAAACGGTGACGCGCCCCGACGGTGTTCAGTATCGGTTTGAGGTGGATGCGTTCCGTAAGCATTGCTTGCTTAATGGTCTGGATGATATTGGCCTGACCTTGCAAGATGCTGAGCTGATTCGAGAGTTTGAAGTGGGCTACAAAAAAGCTAACCCATGGTTGTTTGACGCACTTTAATTTAACTAACTGCGCCGCAGTACAATGGCACTGTGGCGCTGAGTATTTGATATGTCTAAAAAGA
>JAAYTE010000289.1 GCA_012518175.1 Gammaproteobacteria bacterium
CCCGCTTGCAGCAAAACGGCACGGAAGCCTTGCTGCGCTTAACTCGCAAAGCTTTGCACGATTTAGCCGACGAAACTTTGGAAGATGCAATTGTGCGCCATATTGGCAAGCAGCTGCAGCCCATGGTTGGCGAGTTGCGCCAAGCTGCAGCAGACAGCAAAAAAGCCCAAGTCACCACGCGCGATGCCTTAGCACAAGACACTCAAGCGTTATTGCAAAGCGAAGTGCAGCAGTGGTTGCCGGATGTAGCATTAAGTTTTGCCACCGATGCGCAGCAAGCACCGGGTTTGATTATGCAGGTGGGTGGCGCACAAGTGGCTTGGACTACCGACAGCTATATGGATGAGCTGGCGCAACTCTTAACCCAGCATGCTAGCAGTGCGGCGTCGCTACGGTTAGATACAGATGAGCGCTAAAGACGAGGGGGTTGTGGTGAATAAGCAGGATGATCGTGCTGCAGCCAGTGCTGCGCATAACTTTGACGCTTGGCTGGATAGCTTGGTAGAAAGTCCAACCCCAGCACCGGTATTAATTGAGACCGGCATCGTGACTGAAGTGGCCGATGGTGTGGCCATTGTTTCAGGTCTGGCGCGGGCGTTAGCCGATGAGTTGCTGATGTTTGCCAGCGGCGTGCAAGGCATTGTCCTTGACTTAGAACCGGGGCGCTTAGGGGTTATTCTCCTGGGGCCATCTGAGCAGATCCGTTTAGGCGAAACAGTCTACCGCACCCGTAAAGTTGTCAGTGTGCCGGTTGGGCCAGCTTTATTGGGGCGCGTGGTGGATGCCATGGGGCAACCTCGGGATATTTTAGGGCCGATTGACGCTGTGGCTGAGCATCCCATTGAAGCTGAAGCACCGAGTATTTTAAACCGCACACAAATTTTCCGCCCGTTAGCCACGGGGCTGAAGGCCATTGATGCGGCCATTCCGGTGGGGCTTGGCCAGCGTGAACTGATTATTGGCGACCGCCAGACCGGTAAAACCTCCATTGCCATTGATACCATGCTCAATCAGGCACGCAGCGATGTCGTGTGTATTTATTGCGCCATTGGTCAGCGTGGTGATGCCGTGGCACGGGTGATTCGCGCACTTAAAGATGGCGGTATGTTACCGCGCAGCATTGTGATGAGTGCTGGGGATGAGGAGTCGCCTGGGCTGTCGTATATTGCCCCTTATGCCGCCATGACCATGGCCGAATATTTCGCCGCGCAAGGGCAAGATGTGCTGATTATCTTTGATGATATGACCCACCATGCGCGGGCTTATCGCGAGTTATCGCTACTCTTGCGCCGCCCGCCCGGCCGTGAAGCTTTTCCAGGGGATATATTCTATGTGCATGCGCGCTTATTAGAGCGTGCAGGGCAGTTTGGTCCAGATATCGGTGGCGGTTCCATTACCACTTTACCTGTGGTGGAAACCCAGGCCGGTAACTTGTCGGCATATATTCCGACGAACTTGATTTCCATTACCGATGGGCAGATTTATTTGTCACCGCAGTTGGTGCGCAAGAACCAGTTTCCGGCGGTGGATTTAGGTTTGTCTGTGTCGCGGGTGGGCAGTAAAGCGCAGAACCGCACCTTACGTGGTGTCTCCGGTAACTTGCGGGTGACCCTCTCGCAGTTTGAAGAGTTAGAAGATTTTGCCCGCTTTGGGACCCGTTTGGATGATGCGACCCGTGCTCGTTTAGCCCGTGGTACTGCTGTGCGCAGTGCTTTACGGCAAGCGGAGCGTGACCCGATGCCGGCCCTTGAGCAGCTGGCGGTATTGGTGGCGGCGATGGCCGGTTTGTTTGATCAGTACAGTGAGCAAGATATTAATGCTGCCATGGGCTTGGTGCGCACTGCGGCGCAGCAGGAACTCGCAGACATAGAGCGGCGCATCAGTGATAACCAAACTTTAACCGATGATGACCAAGAATTGATTACAGCCTGTGCGCGTACGGCTTTAGCATCTTTTGCTGGGTCAGCAGATGCCGAGCAGTGAGGGCTTAAATGGCGCAAACTTTAGAGCATCTATCGCGTAAGAATGACACCCTAACCAGTATTAGGGGCATTGTGCATACCATGAAAACGCTGTCGGCGATTAATGCTGCGCCTTATGAACAAGCGGCGCAGTCCATTGAGTCGTATCATCAAGCGATATTGCAAGGACTGGCTTCTTTTGTCTATCGCACCGGTGGTGTGAGTGTGCTCAGTGAGGCGCTACAGCCTAATACTCAGCTGTTAGTGGTGTTTGGTTCGGACCATGGTTTGTGCGGTAATTATAATGAGTTGCTGGCCAATAAGGTGGTTGAATACAGCGAGGCTGTGCCAATGGCTAAGCAGCATATTCTGTGTATTGGTTCGCGGATGGGCAATGCTTTATTGGAGCAAGATTTAAGCCCTGATGTGGTGCTGATGCCGCCTGCTTCTGCGGATGGTGTGGGGCGTTTAGCCGGGGATATTGTGACCCGTATTGAGCGACTGGGCAGCGGTCAGGCGTTGACTAACTTAGCCGTGACCTTAGTGTTTACCCAGCGGCAAGAGCATGGTTATCAAGAAACGGTGACGCGCAATTTATTGCCTTTGGATAAGTCGTTGTTACAGCCTGAGCAGCTGTGGCAGTCGCGTTCTCTGCCTGATTACACGATGAATTCGGAAGCGCTGCTGGCGGCTTTGATCCGTAATCATGTGTTTGCCAGTGTGTTTCGTGCTTCTGCAGAAGCGATGGTGACGGAGAATGCGACTCGTTTGTCATTGATGCAGCAGGCGGAGCAGTCGGTGGATGAGCAGTTGGAGTCGGTGCAGCAGGAGCTGAGCAGCGTGCGCCAAGATGAGATCACCAATGAGTTGATGGATATTGTGATTGGGCATTTTGCCTAATTCACGCTCACTGTAGACAGTTTCTCTGTTTGAGCGGGTCCTGCGCTGGTGTTGTTTTGCTTGGGTTGTTGCTCTTGATGCTGTGCCAGCTGGACTGAATCTGTTTTTCCCTTAACGAGCCCGTCCGGGGCTCGATGCGGGCGCTGCGCCATCCATGGCTACGCTGGTCACAGCTCCAGTCCAGCTTGCGTTGAACAATTGTGTGGTTAGCAGGTTTTGCGAGGGTCTCTTTTATGCTCACGATTTTAAGCCAGAAGCCAGAAGCCAGAAGCCAGAAGCCAGAAGCCAGAAAGTCGAGTGTTAAGGGTGAGGTAGGCTCAGGTTATTTTTGCTCTGGTTCGTCAACGTTGTGCTGTTGTTGCTGCCAGAGTCTGGCGTAGTAACCGTTCTGTTCCAGTAATTCAGAGTGAGCGCCGCTTTCGACGATTGCGCCTTGCTCCATCACTAAAATGGTATCTGCATCGCGCACTGTGGATAAGCGGTGGGCGATGACTAATGTGGTGCGTTGGCGGCTGACTTCGTTAAGAGCGTCGAGAATCACTTGTTCGGAAATGGAGTCCAGTGACGAGGTGGCTTCATCGAGAATCAGTATGGGTGGGTTTTTTAGTAATACTCGGGCAATGGCCACCCGTTGCTTTTCGCCACCGGAAAGTTTCAGGCCGCGTTCGCCAACTTTGGTGCTGTAACCATCTGGCAGGCTTTGTATAAACTCGTCTAAGTTGGCTTGGCGAGCGGCATAGTGGACCTCTTCTTCGCTGGCGCTTGGGCGGCCATAGGCGAGGTTGTTGTAGATCGTATCATTGAACAGCACAGTGTCTTGCGGCACTACGCCAATGGCGGTGCGTAGGCTGTCTTGAGTGATCTGGCGTACATCTTGGCCGTCAATGCAGATGCTACCGCTGTTCACATCAAAAAAGCGAAATAATAAGCGCGCTAGGGTTGATTTTCCGGCACCGCTGGCGCCCACCACAGCAACTGTATGGCCAGCTGGAATGGTGAAGCTTACGCCTTTTAAAATCTCTCGATCAGGCCGGTAGCTAAAGTGCACATCGCGAAATGCGACTTCTCCTTGGCTGACGCTCAATGTTTTAGCGTCGGCAGCGTCTTCAATGGCAGATTTATCGCCCAGGAGGGCAAATAAACGCTCGACATTGACCAGTGATTGGCGGATTTCTCGGTAAA
>JAAYTE010000290.1 GCA_012518175.1 Gammaproteobacteria bacterium
CCACACAAGAGTGTGTTTAGCTCAAAATTGGATCATGTGCAGCTCCCAGATAATAGCTGCCATGCTTTCAACTTATAAATAAGACCACATTATATCTGGAATGTGGATTTGGGCAGATTTTTGCCCTCGATCAGCAGGATTAAACATGAGCGAAAGCTTTGCAGACCTTTTTGAAGAAAGCCTAAAAACTTTAGACATGCAGCCCGGTGCAATCATCAGCGGCATTATTGTTGATATCGACGGTGATTGGGTAACAGTACACGCTGGTTTAAAATCAGAAGGTGTTATCCCCGTTGAGCAGTTCTACAATGAGCAAGGCGAACTGACGATTAAAGTGGGTGATGAAGTCCACGTTGCGCTTGACGCGGTAGAAGATGGCTTTGGTGAAACCAAACTATCCCGTGAAAAAGCTAAGCGTGCTGAGTCTTGGCTGGTTCTTGAAGCGTCATTTAACGCTGAAGAAGTGGTCATCGGTGTTATCAACGGTAAGGTTAAAGGTGGCTTTACAGTTGATGTGAACGGTATTCGCGCGTTCTTACCAGGTTCTTTGGTAGACGTTCGCCCAGTTCGCGACACTACGCATCTAGAAGGTAAAGAGCTTGAGTTCAAAGTAATCAAGCTTGATCAAAAACGTAACAACGTTGTTGTTTCACGTCGTAGCGTTCTTGAAGCAGAAAACAGCGCTGAGCGCGAAGCACTACTTGAGAACCTGCAAGAAGGTCAGCAAGTTAAAGGTATCGTTAAGAACCTTACAGATTACGGTGCATTCGTTGATCTGGGTGGTGTTGATGGTCTGTTGCACATTACTGATATGGCTTGGAAGCGCATTAAGCACCCAAGCGAAATCGTTAACGTTGGCGACGAGATCGACGTTAAAGTATTGAAATTCGACCGCGAGCGTAACCGTGTTTCTTTAGGCCTGAAGCAGTTGGGCGAAGATCCATGGGTAGCAATCAAAGCCCGTTACCCAGAAGGTACGCGTGTTAATGCACGTGTAACCAACCTGACGGACTACGGTTGCTTTGCTGAGCTGGAAGAAGGTGTTGAAGGTTTAGTTCACGTTTCAGAAATGGACTGGACTAACAAGAATATTCACCCATCCAAAGTCGTACAGGTTGGTGACGAAGTTGAAGTTCAGGTTCTGGACATCGACGAAGAGCGCCGTCGTATTTCTCTGGGTATCAAGCAGTGCAAATCTAACCCATGGGAAGATTTCTCCAGCCAGTTCAATAAGAACGATAAAGTCTCCGGTACTATTAAGTCGATCACTGACTTTGGTATCTTTATCGGTCTAGATGGCGGCATCGATGGTTTAGTGCACTTGTCTGACATCAGCTGGCATGAAGCAGGCGAAGAAGCTGTTCGTCGCTACAAGAAAGGCGATGAGCTAGAGACTGTTATTCTATCTGTTGACCCAGAGCGTGAGCGTATCTCCCTTGGTCTTAAGCAGTTAGAAGACGATCCATTCTCCAGCTATGCTTCAGAGCACGAGAAAGGCACTATCGTTACCGGTACTGTTAAAGAAGTTGACGCTAAAGGTGCAGTTATCCTTTTGGCTGACGACATCGAAGCAGTTCTGAAAGCATCTGAAATCAGCCGTGACCGTGTTGAAGACGCGCGTAACGTTCTGAAAGAAGGCGACGAAGTTGAAGCGAAAATCATCAACATCGACCGCAAATCTCGCGTTATTAACTTGTCTATCAAGTCTAAAGACGTTGAAGAAGAAAAAGATGCAATGAAAGAAATGCGTAAGCAGGAAGTAGAAGCTGCTGGTCCAACCACCTTAGGTGATTTGATCCGTCAAGCTCAAGAAGGCAAGAACTAATACAGTTCTTAGCGTTCACAAAAAAGGGTGACTTCGGTCACCCTTTTTTTATTCATGGATTAAATCAAAGTAAGCTTGCTCGAGCTTCTATTTAGCACAAGCAGGGCAGGCTAGCTGCGATTATAAATCAGTAAGCGCCCACGGTAGGCTTCATGCTCTGGATCATTTTCGATGATGACTTCATCGGAACTCAAGCCAAATCCAAGCTTATCCATCTTTCGATTAAACGCCGTGCGATAACCGCGATTAGGGTCGACAATCCAGACTTCAGATTTTTCACTGGCGTGCAGGTTAACAAAGCGTGCCAGCTCGTTCGGCATATCTGGCTCGTAGAGCAAATCACTGCCAACAATTAAGTCGTATTTTTTCTCCAGGAGCGCAGCACCGGTGTCGGCAATCGATGGCGTCGGGTGCTCCCCCCACTGACCATGGCGGAAAGGTAAATTTGGCAAGTTATTTAATAATAAGTTTTCCTGTAAGAATAATTTGGCTTTAGGGTGGCGATCGGACGCAGTAATATTAGCGCCGCGACGGTGCGCTACTAAACTGGCTAAAGCCAGGCCACAGCCAATTTCTAAAATCTTTTCTTCTGGGTTCACGGGCCGTAAAGCTAAGGCGCTTGCCAGTCGAATACTGGATGGCCAGAGCATGCCAAACAGCGACCAAGATGTTGAGCAAATACCCAAACGCAAGGCTGCACCTTCGGGGTCATAGTATTGCTGACGATCAAGTAGCGAGCGAACAATAAGATCATCTACGCCTTCAATCTCAATATTTTGTATTTTTGTATAATAATTTTGCGCGTTCATGAATAAATCATATAAAAAGGCCTCAAATACTTAGATTGAGACAGTATCGCACAAACCTGAAAATCCTTCCTAAAATCCTTGCATTTTGTGGATTTGTCGACTTTTTATGAGTTTTAGCTGATTTTAAACGCCTGTTTAATTATAATCGCAGCTTAATTAACTTTAGAAGCAGAGCCACAATGCAAGCACATTGCCAGTTATTCGGTACTTTAGGCTGTCACCTCTGCGATGAGGCTGAGCAGGTTTTACAGCCCTTTGTTGCGCAAGGCTTAATTGTCGAGTTACTGGACATTATTGATTCAGCAGACTGGCTCGAACGTTATGCTTTAACAATTCCAGTGCTGCGCAGGGTGGATAATGGCCAAGAGTTAAACTGGCCATTTGATGAGCAAGATGTGTTGCAACTCTTTACATAATAATTTTGTCGCGCAAACGCTCAGCCGCTTCCTTAAGGGCCCCTATAACCCGTTCTTTATCGTAGTTCTGAATATTATTGGTGTCCAAATACATAGAAAAGCCCGGCAACTCGTGCTCAACATAGCTGCTAGTGGCACCCAGATCGCGGCGAAAATCCACCACTTGGAATATCTGAATCGGCCGTGAGAAGCCCTTTACATTGATTTGCCCCTTATCCCGGGCCATTACTACATCTTTCGTCAGGGAGTAGGTCTCGTTCGACATTAAAATTTCACCGGCCTCAGCAGCACTTTCCAAGCGGCTAGCGAGGTTCACTTCACGACCAATAATCGTATAGTCCATACGGGTATCAGCCCCAAAGTTACCGACGGTGCAATAACCGGTATTAATCCCCATACGAATCTCGAGCGGCTTATCAATGCCTTGTGCACGCCATTGTTGGCGTAGCACTTTCATATGTTTGCGCATGGCAATAGCCATAGAAACGGCAGCAATGGCATCTTTTTTGGAGCCTTGTGTCGTAGGGTCACCAAAAAACACCATAACGCTGTCACCAATAAACTTATCAATAGTGCCGCCGTACTTTAAAACAATTTTTGACATTTCATTCAGATAAGTATTGAGCACGTCGGTGAGCGCTTCGGCTTCAAGCTCTTCTGAGAGCTCAGTAAAACCTTTAATGTCTGAAAAAAATACTGTCAGCTTCTTACGCTGCGTCCCCAGACTAACGGTGCGTTTACCGCTAAAAATGGTTTGCCAAACCTGTGGCGATAAATACTTGGCTAAGTTCTGCGCTAAGCGGGCTGCTTTTTCTTGCTCACGCTTAATATCAAGCTGTGCTTTAGCTAAGTAGACCCCCTGGAAATGTACAAAATAGGCGGTCACACAGATATAAACTGCCCCAAATACAACACTAACTACAGAGACCAATAAAGGCACTTCAAGAGTAAGTGGCGTTTGTAATAGAATCCCAGCACCTGCAGCAAAAATTAAAATGGCAATAAGCATCGGCAGCATTAAACCTATGCCACCAATAATTAAGGCACTGAACAGGGCGATCAATAAGCCCATAAGCGTAGGAATAATGGCAAAACCAATTAGAGCAATCACTGCGCCGGTATGCAAAGCATCAAGAGAAAACAGGCTGCGTTGTACTGCAAGAGGGTAGCGCTGTCTAAATTTTGTCGCGATAAAATAAGAAAAGTGCGGGTACAGCAGTGCATATGGCACTAGCCATAAAAGATTATAAGAAAAAAAACCGACAGCAGTGCCCGCAGCAATAACTACTGCAATAAACATATAAGCTAAAACACGCGAATAAAGCTCACGAAAAGGTGCGCTCGGTGTAATGGTAAGAGGCGTATTGGACGTGTTTGCCTTCATTGACTTGCAGTTACCTTGGTATTTATTTTTATTACACAGCGATATGCCCATCTACAGCACGCTAAAGATTGGGGCAAATCACTCCTTGCTAACAGCATCCGTCACAGCGATAACGTCAGCCATTGATCTTAAAAACAACGCTAAAATGCTCGAAGGATAATACCCTGTTTTAAGCAGTGGCGCTAAAATACTCAGGCATAACCTTTGATCCGCAGCACATTCTGTCAAACATTTGCAGTTAATATCCGCTTAAAGCGCAATACCCGACTAAAACAGTTGGTTATTATCCGTGATTGTTTTAATATACACCCCATAACTACGAATCATTACAGAGCCATTTGCATCTAAATGGCTGAGGAGATTAATAATGGATGCTCTAGAACTTTTATTAAAACGAGTCTCCGTGCCGCGCTTACAAGAACCTGCACCAACTGCAGAGCAGTTGGAGGTCATGCTGCGAGCAGCGATGCGAGCACCTGACCATGGACAGATTAAGCCTTGGCGTTTTATCACCATTAGTGGTGACGACCGCTACCTATTAGGTGAGCTATTTGTGCAAGGCCTGTTAGCTGCTGAGCCCGAGGCTAGCACAGAAAAAATTGAGAAAATCCGCAATTGCCCGCTGCGCGCTCCGATGCTCTTAGTGGTGGTAGCATCTATTTGCGAGCACCCCACAGTGCCGGCCCACGAACAGTTGCTAGCCGCAGGTTGTGCAGCACATGCTATTCTTTATGCAGCACATGCGCAGGGAGTAGGGGCTGTGTGGCGTACCGGCGCCCTGGCTGAATGCCCAGTTATCAAAGCAGGCTTGGGCTTAGAGGATAATGAGCAACTGATTGCTTATATGTACTTAGGTACGCCAATCAATAGTTTGCGCAAAGCCCCAGAGGTTGATCCAACAGACTTTCTCTCTACTTGGCCCGCTCGCTAACTTGTCAGCGGCAGTTGCACCGTTGCAACAAAACCGCCGTCTGGATGATTTCTAAATAGCAATTGCCCACCATGTTGCTCTATTGCTCGCTTAGCTATGGTCAGCCCCAGACCATAGCCTTGCTGCGTTTGCCCAGGGACGCGAAAGAAATTATCACCGAGTTGGCTGAGCCAGTTTTCCGCAACGCCCGGTCCGTGGTCACGTATACGAATGGTTAATCCTGTGGCTTGCTGGCTCACTTCAATGTGAATTGGCATTGACTCGGGATTAAAACGTAGGGCATTGCGCAGTAAGTTATCCAGTGCGCGCTGCAAGATTTCAGGCCAACCTAAATACGTGCAGTTGGCCGCACAACTGATCTCTATGCTTTGCTCTGGCTCTAATAATGCAGCATCATCGCGCAGCTTATACAGCAGCTGATCAATGGCTATCACTTGTTTGTTTTCCTGCACCTGATCAAGACGGGCTAGGGTAAGAATTTCATTGATTAAAGCATCAAGGCGCTCGCACTCAAGGTGCAATCGTGGCCATAAAGTAGCACGTTCATTGGCATCACCGCGCTCAGCCAAGGCTAATGCCACCTGCAGCCGAGCTAAAGGCGAACGCAGTTCATGGGATACATCCCGCAGCAGCTGTCGTTGACTTTTAATGAGCCCTTGTAGGCGCTGGCCCATATGATTGAAGTCAGCTGCGAGTACGCCAAGCTCGTCTCGTCTGGTCGCTAGCTGGCTCAAATGCTCTTTCTGATAGGTGGTTTGCCCTAGATCATGTACCGCATCACGTAAGCGACTCAGCGGTCGAGTAATGGATAACGTCAGCAGCAAACTCATCACCGTTAATACGACCAAAGCCAGCACTAATGCACTGAGTGGCCGCAAACCATTGTTGCGCTGCCAAGCACCAAGCTCACTGTGTGCGATGCGATACACAAACAAATAACTTTTGCCGTTACTGTCGGTAATTTCTTGAGTGATGCGCCGCCACGGTAAATGCTGCATGCCACGCTTGGCTTCCCAAGCTAATGAGCGTGAAGATAATTCGCGACCTAAAGACACCCCATTGTCATCAAGGATTTGCGTTTCAATGCGGTAACGGCGTTTTTGCTGTTGCAAGTAGAAGAGGGCAGGCTCAGTCGCCCCTGACTCATATAAACTGAGCCAAGTGGTCGCGAAGTTTTTCAAACCTGGATGATGGTTTAAAATCCACGTATCTTGATTAAACATGCGTACGAGTAAATAGGTTAGGGCGCCCATAACCACTAAAGCGAGCCAGAATGCGCCAAGTATCCGCCAAAACAATGAGCGCATAACTGTATTCCTCGAACAAAAAAACGGCTCAAACTGAGTTTGAACCGTTGATTAAAGACAGCGGTATTACTGAGCGCTATTGCGCTGAGTGCGCTTACCTTCACCCATAGCAGAGTTTTTACCTGATTTCTGCATATGCTTATGCATTCTGTCCTGCATTTTCTCTGTTTCGGCATCAAAGGTTGCACGCTGCTTGTCATTCAGCAAAGCACGCAATTTATCATGATGAGCCATGCGCGACTTTTGTTGCTGTTGACGGTGCTCTTGCATTTCCGCTTGGAAAGCTTTGCGCTGTTCTGGGGTTAGCTCTAAGCGATCAAACCATGCAGCTTGACGCTGTTGCATCTTTTCGCTGTAGCCTTTGGATGTGTTTTGAGCTTGACCAGCCTGCTTTTTTTGCATGCTTTGCTGGCCTTTATTTTGACCCTGTTGACCTTCACCAGGCATTGCCCACACGCTTAATGGCAACATGGCGCTGAGGACCAGTGCAGTTAATTTAATTCGCATGATAGATCTCCTAATTGATTTACCCGCTCACTGCGGCATGACTCTAGTATGCCCTAGACAGTGTCAACTGCAGTCAAGCAGATGTAAAGGCAAGGTAAACTATAGATTTTACAGGCTATAAAAATAACCACGGCCGCGCAGCGCCACAATTCGTGGCCGTGTATCCGTATGTGGGCCAAGCTTACGGCGTAAATTACTGACATGCATATCCAAGCTGCGGTCATACAAAGTGAGCTTTCGATCCAAGGCTAACTGAGCCAATTGCTGTTTATCAATGGGTTCTCCTGGAGCAGCCAGTAAAGCCTCTAAAATACGCCCTTCGGATACGGTGAGAACGATATCGTCCTGTTTGCCTATATTGGCCACCCCGCGCGCAGGGCTGTATTGCAAATCACCAACAGCAATGGTGCTTGGTGCTGCCAACGGCATGCTGATACTGCGGCGCAACACCGCGCGCAACCGCGCTGTCAGTTCACGGGGGTCACAAGGCTTAGCCAAATAATCATCTGCGCCCAATTCTAAACCTATGATCCGGTCTGTGGGTTCGCCGCGGGCTGAGAGCATCAATACTGGCAGTTTCGGATGTTCTGCACGAATCTTACGCAGTAATTGTAAGCCGTTACCATCGGGAAGCATCACATCAAGAATAACGGCTTCAGGCTCTGGGTTACTGTCCAAATAATCACGCGCGCTTTGCGTATCAAAGCAGGTTTGCACCACAAAACCTTCTTGACTGAGCCAGTGCGCCAATAGCTCACACAGCTCTTGATCATCATCGACTAATAAAATATTGCTCATGGCAATTTAACGGCTCCAGCCAACTCGCATGCTTTATTTTGGAAACACTTGTTTAAAGGGCTTAACCTGCACCGCAGCATAAACGCCAGCAGCACAATAGGGGTCAGCC
>JAAYTE010000291.1 GCA_012518175.1 Gammaproteobacteria bacterium
CTGTCAAGTTATTCTTACGGGAATGTCTAGGAGTGTGTGATTTATGCGCTGGGATGAGTTGGATAAGCAGCCATGTTCGTTGGCTAGAGCGATATCGGTGGTAGGGGATAGGTGGACGTTAGTGATCCTGCGTGATTGCTTTCTAGGCATACGGCGTTTTGATGCCCTTGAGAAAAGTCTGGGAATTACCCGGCATGTATTGGCTGACCGCCTCAAGAAGCTGGTTGATAGCGGTGTTCTGTACAAAACGCCGTATCAACAGAAACCTATACGGGAAGAGTATCGGCTAACAGAGAAAGGACTGGAGCTGCACCCGGTTATCTTGGCTTTGGTTCATTGGGGTGATAAGCACATGGTCGATGAACGCGGCGCCCCAATAGTTCACGTGCATAAAAAATGCGGCCAAGTCATGCAGCCTGTTACTGTATGTTCCTGTTGCAATGAGCCGGTGACCGCCAAAGATATTCGTGTTGAAGTCGGTTCCGGGTGGCAGGATCTGGCTAAAGAGCTACTCCCTTAATTAGTGTGTTTTCAACCACATAGGGCGAGTTTAAAAGCGCGTGGCAGTGCAGTGTTAGTGTAATGATTGGTTGTGCGTAAATTACTTGCAGAGTTGGTAAAGAGCATCTATTTAAAACTACATGAGTTAAAATACGCACCTTTTTGAGGCTCGTAGCAGTCTAGATAAGTCTTAAAATTATGTTTACTCCTTGTTTTTACCCCCTTTAAACCATTGATAATTAGGGCTCACCTTGCTTGAGCGGGGTGAGTTCAGGGTTGGCGCACATTAGCTTAACTCATGACATACAGCCCAGTTGGGCACTTTGCTTTAAATGCCAAGGACGTGGGCGGATTCGTCAGAAAATCCGCAAAAAAACCAAGTTGAGCTATCAGGCGGCCTTGTTGCAGTTTGCGCAGCATGGCGGTATTGCGCCAGAACGACCAAAGGCACACTTGTCTGCTTGTCCGAGCTGCCTTGGATCGGGCTTGCGCGCGGCCACTCACCCGCCAGTTGCGGACACTGAAAACCACCCAAATGTCGCCATTATTGGTGGTGGGATTGGTGGTGTGGCATTGGCGGTCGCCTGTTTGCACCGTGGTATTCCATTTACTCTGTATGAGCGTGATAGTGATTTTTCTGCGCGCTCTCAGGGCTATGGCCTCACTTTGCAACAAGCGAGCAAGGCCATCGAAGGCTTAGGTCTGTTCACGCTTGACCAAGGTATCATCTCGACGCGTCATGTGGTGCACAGCACTGACGGCAAAGTGCTTGGCGAGTGGGGCGTAAGAAACTGGCGGCATGCCGATGGCAATAAAGCACCTAAGCGCACCAATGTACATATTGCCCGTCAGTCCTTGCGCCTCGCGTTACTGCAGCAATTGGCGGCTCATCCGCGGCCGCATGAGGCAATACAGTGGGGGCATCAACTGGTAAATCTTAAGACAACCCCAGCTGGGGTCGAGTTAAGTTTTATGGTCGATGGTCAGACAAAAACTGCCAACGCAGATTTAGTGGTGGGTGCCGATGGCATTCGCAGTGCGGTGCGTAAGTTAGTTCTGGGGCATGACAACAGTTCATTACATTATCTTGATTGCATCGCTATTTTGGGCATTTGTCCATTAAGTGCGCTCAGCGAGATCGACAGTGATTTGCTCGACTCTGCCACCGTCTTCCAAACCGCCAATGGCCACGAACGCATTTATATCATGCCGTTTGATACCGACTCGGTGATGTGGCAGTTGAGCTTCCCGATGCTAGAAAGCGCTGCTCAAGCCTTAAGTGCTGCAGGGGCTGAGGCGCTCAAAGCAGAAGCTTGTAAACGCGCGCACTGGCACTTACCTATTCCGCAGATTTTAGCAGCCACGCCTGCAGCTTTAGTGTCGGGTTATCCAGTGTATGACAGGGCTGTATTGAGTGCAGATGCATTAACGGATATAGGGCCGGTTACTTTGCTCGGCGATGCGGCACATCCCATGAGCCCGTTTAAAGGCCAAGGGGCTAACCAAGCGTTGTTAGATGCATTGTCGTTGGCCCGCATGATCACTAGAGGGTGTTGCTTGCACTCAAACTGGCGCGAGGCGGGCCTGCGCAGTCGAGTGTTAAGCGAGTTTGAAACGGAGATGCTTGAGCGTAGCGCCATTAAGGTACAAGGCTCAGCCGATGCGGCAGATTTTTTACACTCTGAGGTGGTCTTGCATAAAAGCGATCAGCCTAGAGGTAGCTGTTTAAAGGAATGCTGATCTAAG
>JAAYTE010000292.1 GCA_012518175.1 Gammaproteobacteria bacterium
ACACCGGTTGGACCGGTGGTGGCTACGGTGTAGGTGAGCGCTTTAATATCCCTACTACCCGTGCCGTGATTGCTGCAATTCAGGGTGGAACGCTAGTGGGTGCAGAAACTGAGCACTTGCCAGTGATCAACTTGGATGTGCCAAAAACAGTACCTGGCGTTGATAGCAACCTGCTTAACCCACGTAACACTTGGGCTGATAAAGCTGCTTACGATGTTGCTGCGAAAGAGTTGGCAGCGAAGTTTGTGGATAACTTTAAGAAGTTTGAAGTGTCCGAAGCAATTGTTAATGCAGGTCCAAAGCTGTAATGCTTTAAGCAACAGCTAGCGCAATAAAACGCGTACCAACCCCAAAAAGTTTAATAGGCTTTTTGGGGTTTTTTTATGCCTGTAATATGTGTTCTTGCTACTTGTGCTGTCAGCCATGTGGTTTTAGCTGTGTGGCTTATGCATGCCACGCTCGATTGTGCCTTTCTAACAAGCTGTGGGCCTGTTCCGGGCCATTGGAGCCTGCTGGGTAAGGCCGTGGGCGTTGGTAGTGCTGTTGCCAGCCACTGAGAATAGGGTCAACCCACTGCCATGCCGCTTCCACTTCATCACGGCGCATAAACAGTGTGGAGTCGTTTTCAATCACGTCCAGCAGTAAACGCTCGTAAGCCTTCCAGCGGCGGCTGTCTTGAAACGCTTCGGCTAAATTAATGTCCAGCTTCACCGGCTCTAGACGCATTCCTTTGCCTGGGGTTTTGGCCATCAGCTCAAGGCTGATACGCTCTTCGGGTTGCAAGCGAATGACGAGTAAGTTGGCTTGGCTGTCACTGAATAAACTATGCGGTACGGGTTTAAACTGAATGACAATTTCTGAAGTCTTGGTGGCTAAGCGTTTCCCCGTGCGCAAGTAAAAAGGCACACCCGCCCAGCGCCAATTATCAATTTCGGCTTCAATGGCGACAAAGGTTTCGGTGTCGCTGTCATTGTCCACATTTTTCTCAAAGTAATAGGCTGGTGCAGTGTGGTCATTGGTTTGTCCGGCGACGTATTGGCCTCGCACAGTTTTATCTTGCACGTTGAGGCCACTGATGGGTTTTAGTGCTTGGAGAATCTTTACTTTTTCATTGCGCACTGCATCGGCATCAAAACGCACCGGAGCTTCCATAGCCACCAAACACAGTAGCTGTAGCAGATGGTTCTGTAACATATCGCGCATGGCACCGGCTTGGTCGTAATAGGCGCCACGGTTTTCTACGCCAATAGTTTCGTTTACGGTGATTTGCACATGGTCAATGTGCGCCGCGCGCCAGACCGGTTCAAATAGCGCATTGGCGAAACGTAACGCCATAAGGTTTTGCACGGTTTCTTTGCCCAAATAGTGATCAATGCGAAAAACTTGCTCTTCACTAAAAGCCGCGCCAATGGCGGCGTTAATATTCAGCGCAGATGGCAGCGAATGACCGATGGGCTTTTCAATGACAATGCGTGTGTTGGCACCTGCTAAACCGGTTAAAGCTAAGTTGGCCGCGATACTTTCAAATAAATGCGGAGCCGTGGCTAAATAATAAATACAGCCATGTTCAGGAGTGCACTTTAAGATGCTTGTCAGCCGACTGAAGTCTGCAGCCTGAGCTGCATCCATGGCCAGATAATCAAGGCGCTGACTAAAGCTCAGCCAGCTGGATTCGATAAAATCTTTTTTCTCAATTTGTGCACGGCAATGACGCTCAGCCAGTTCAATATAGCTGGCGCGGGGTAAAACTTTACGGGAAATACCAATAATGCGCATGGCCTTAGGTAGGCGATTTTCGCGGTGCAAGTGATACAGTGCAGGCAGTAGTTTGTGTAAGGCTAAATCACCGGTACCGCCAAACACCAACATGTCACAAGGCATGCTCAAGGCTGCTCTCCTCTGGAAAAACGTGCGAATAAATAGCTGTTGTAGTATAACTACAAAACCGCTACATAACTGTGGCACAAGCTAAACGAGTTTAACATTGTGAATCTGTTACAGCATATCGCCCAATCCCTCGAGTCGCTGCGCAAGTCTGAAGTTAAGGTGGCGCAGCATGTCTTAGCTGACCCAGCTGCGGTCATGCACAGTTCTATGTCTGACTTAGCTGCAGCGGTGGGGGTGAGTGAGCCGACTATTGTGCGTTTCTGTCGCGCGGTGGGGTGCCAAGGTTTTCAGGATCTCAAGCTTAAGCTGGCGCAGAGTCTCGCTGCCGGTGCTAGTTTTGGGCAGTTCGCAATCAGTGAAGAAGATACCCTAACTGACTATGCCCTGAAGATTTTTGATACCACCTTGCATACCCTGATAGAGGTGCGTGAACATTTAAATGTAGATGCCTTAGAGCAGGCCATTGCGGTGATGGCGCAAGCGCAGCGGGTGGAGTTTTACGGCTTTGGTGCCTCTGGCGCAGTTGCTGCGGATGCCCAACATAAATTTTTCCGCTTATTGCTTACTGCGGCGGCCTACAGCGATCCGCATATGCAAGTTATGTCAGCAGTGACTTTACAGGCGACAGATGTAGCCATTTGTATTTCACAATCAGGGCGCTCGAAAGACTTGCTGACTACGGCAAATTTGGTGCGTGAGACGGGTGCAATCTTAATTACCCTGTGCCCTAGCAACACGCCATTAGCCGATCTCGCTAGCATTCACTTGGCGATTGACGTGCAGGAAGACACTGAGATTTACACGCCGCTCACTTCACGTATTGCGCACTTAGTGGTTATTGATGTGCTGGCAATGGGAGTGGCGATGGCGCGTGGACCTTCTTTGGTGAATCACTTGAAAAGTGTGAAACGCAGTTTGCGCAGTCTCAGATTGTCGCCAAAGACTGCTAAGTCAGTCGATG
>JAAYTE010000048.1 GCA_012518175.1 Gammaproteobacteria bacterium
ATTTCTTAGATCAGGTTGAAGCCAGTATGCAGCGCTTACTGCCCACCCTAGAGCGTGAAGAGATTGCCCGCATATCGCTGCGCGAGCGCGGGGCTTTGATCCATGTGGCTGATATGGCACAAGCAGTCGCAGTGGCCAATCGCATTGCACCAGAGCACTTAGAGCTGTCAGTGGAGAACCCAGAGGAGCTCTTGCCGCAGATCCGTCATGCCGGGGCCATCTTTATGGGGCGCTACACTGCAGAAGCCTTGGGTGATTACTGTGCAGGGCCAAACCACGTTTTGCCAACCTCAGGAACTGCGCGTTTTTCTTCGCCATTAGGTGTGTATGATTTCCAGAAGCGCTCATCAATTATTTATTGCAGCCCTGAGGGAGCCTCAGAGTTGGGTAAAGTTGCTTCAGTGCTGGCCCGTGGTGAGTCATTAACTGCCCACGCACGTTCAGCAGAATACCGTATTAAAGCCGATTAAAACGGCGCAGTAGCCGCAAACTAGGCGGTGATCGAGCATTTAAACTGCTGCGCCAAGCGTGGCAGATGACTCAGTTAAGGAGCGCAATACGTGAGCAAGTTTTGGAGTCCTTTTGTTAAAGCTCTGGTGCCTTATGTACCTGGCGAACAACCGAAGATCGAGCGGTTAATCAAGCTCAATACCAACGAAAACCCTTATGGTCCATCGCCTAAAGCGATCGCGGCAATGCAAGCGCAAATCAATGATGACTTGCGTTTATACCCCGATCCTAATTGCGATCAGCTCAAGCATGCGGTCGCTGATTATTATTCAGTGGGCCCGCAGTATGTGTTTGTTGGCAATGGCTCTGATGAAGTGCTGGCCCATGCTTTTCATGGTTTATTTCAGCACGATAAGCCGTTGTTATTTCCCGATATCAGCTACAGCTTTTACCCTGTGTACTGCGGCTTATACGGCATTGAGCAAAAACCTGTGGCGCTGGATGATGACTTTCAAATTTGTGTTGCCGACTATCAGCAACCCAATGGCGGCATTATTTTCCCCAACCCGAATGCGCCCACTGGCTGCTTATTAGAGTTGGATAAAATTGAACAGGTATTGCAAGCCAACCCAGACTCCGTGGTACTAGTGGACGAGGCCTATATTGATTTTGGCGGTGAGTCAGCCATTAGCTTGGTGAAAAAATACGATAACTTGTTGGTGACGCAAACCTTATCCAAATCGCGCTCACTGGCTGGCTTGCGTGTGGGGATTGCCGTTGGCCACCCTGATTTGATTGAGGGTTTAGAGCGCATTAAAAACAGCTTTAACTCTTACCCGCTCGACCGTGCAGCAATTGCTGGAGCGGCGGCTGCCTTTGCTGATGCAGACTACTTCCACAGCACCCGCAATAAAGTGATTGCCAGTCGTGAGTGGGTGATAGAAGCTCTGATCGCCTTAGGTTTTGAAGTACTGCCATCTGCTGCTAACTTTGTCTTTGCTCGTCACTCTGAGCGCGACGGTGCTGAGCTGGCTGCTGAACTACGCGAACAAGGGGTGCTGGTGCGCCACTTTAAACAGCCGCGCATTGATCAGTTCTTACGCATTAGCATCGGTACTGAAGAGCAGAACCAAGCGTTAATTGATGCGTTGCAACGCTGCATTTAAATACCGCGCTGACTTGAGTGAGCGCATTCAAATATTATGAGGTAAGCCATGTACAGCGCACAAAATTTAATCTGGATTGATTTGGAAATGACCGGACTCGATACAGATAATGATCTGATCATTGAAATGGCTACCATCATTACCGATAGCCAACTCAATATCCTTGCTGAAGGGCCAGTGCTGGCGATTCATCAGGCCGATGAGGTATTGGCTGGCATGGATGAGTGGAATACGCGCCAACATGGCGGCAGTGGTCTAACTCAACGGGTGCGTGAGAGCACTATCAGCGAAGCCGAAGCCGAGGCACAAACTTTGGCCTTTTTAGAAAAGTGGGTGCCAGCGGGTGCATCACCCATTTGTGGTAATAGCATTTGCCAAGATCGCCGTTTTTTATACCGCCATATGCCTAAGCTAGAAGCCTATTTCCACTACCGCAATTTGGATGTGTCCACTGTTAAAGAACTCGCCGCGCGTTGGGCGCCCGAGGTGCGTAATGGCTTTAAAAAGGGTGAGGTGCATTTAGCTTTAGCCGATATTCAAGACTCAATTGCTGAGCTGAAGTATTACCGCGAGCACTTTATCCGCTACTGATGACACAGGGCAGGGTTTTCTGCGCGATATTTTGCAATTAATTCACGCTGTATAAGACCTTTGGCTAAGATTTATGTAGTATGAGCGCTGGATTGTAAGACAGAATATTGCGGCACATGAGTTGCAGAGTGCTTGCAGTAAAAGTGCAAGCGGGACTCTATGGTACTATGTGTGACCGATTCATCACGGAACGGCAAGTGACACCGCATTACTATAATAAATAAAGAAACAGGACCCTAAATGATGGCTGCCTATGAAATACTGATTGCAGATGACCACCCGCTCTTTCGCAGTGCTTTACGCCAAGCGCTGACGCTAAGCTTGGGAAGCACTGTACGC
Organism: Gammaproteobacteria bacterium; assembly: GCA_012518175.1. Lineage (GTDB taxonomy): Bacteria > Pseudomonadota > Gammaproteobacteria > Pseudomonadales > Pseudomonadaceae > Denitrificimonas. The sequence goes on from JAAYTE010000048.1 coordinate 2,547, forward strand.
CTTGTTGAAGCTGAAAATATTGCTGAACTAGAAAGTTGCTTACAGGAAAAAGCAGATTGGGATTTAGTGCTACTTGATTTAAATATGCCAGGAGCACATGGTTTTTCTGGATTAGTGTTACTGCGGGGGCAGTATCCACAGGTACCAGTTGTCATGATTTCTGCGCAAGAAGAAGCAACTGTTATGGCCCGTGCGCGTGAATTTGGAGCCAGCGGTTTTATTCCTAAATCCAGTCCTCTAGAAGATATTCAAAAAGCTGTGCAGATTGTTTTGGATGGTGAAGTTTGGTGGCCAGCACAAACCGCTGCTACTGCTGCCGTGACCGCCGAAGAAAAGGCTGCCAGTGCTGGTTTAGCCAGCTTAACACCGCAACAATTTCGCGTGCTGACCATGGTGTGTGATGGTTTGCTCAATAAGCAAATTGCCTATGACTTAAATGTCTCAGAAGCCACTGTCAAAGCCCATGTGACTGCTATTTTCCGTAAGCTGAATGTACGTACCCGCACACAAGCAGCACTGCTCCTGCAGCAAATGGAATCCATTCCACAAAGCGAATAACATGCATTGTTTGGTAGTGTGATGTTGGCAAGGACGCCACGCTACTGAAATATCCGTTACATGACCTCATCACCAAGGTGTCTATGTCGCCATTTAAAGGCCAATCCGGTGTACGCCGTATCATCAATGCCACGGGCTATTCATTAGCCGGTTTGCGTGCCGCCTTTATTGGCGAAGCCGCTTTTCGTCAATTGCTCTTGCTCAGCGCCATTTTAATCCCCGTTAGTTTCTTCCTTGAAGTTTCCGCGGTAGAGCGCGCTTTAATGGTGGCGGTGTGTTTATTATCATTAATTATCGAGTTGTTTAACTCGGCCATTGAAGCGGCGATTGATCGTATTTCTTTAGAACGACATCCCTTGTCGAAAAACGCTAAAGATATGGGCAGTGCTGCACAAATGATCGGCATGAGCATGATTGCCGCTGTCTGGGCCATTATCCTGCTGGGCTAAGTTACGCTATCTCCATCGAACCCACGCTTAAGATTCTTTAACTGCACTGACACCGGCCAGCGTGGTAAAGGATGTGTCTTTTGCAGTGAGCAAAAAGTCGCGCATAAACGCGGCATCAAGCATATCGGTGCGTACCGCTGCATATAAAGTGGAAAACAAACCTTCCTCACCTAAACGGCGTGCGCTGACATAGCCTTTGGAGCTGTACTCATGCATGGCCCAATTCGGCAAACAGCACACACCGCGGCCACTGGCAACCAATTGCATCATCATGACCGTTAGCTCTGAGGTGCGCACCTGTGCTGGCTCCACATCGGCTGGTTCTAAAAAGTGATTAAAAATATCTAAACGGTCATGCTCAACCGGATAGATAATTAGAGTTTCCTCGCGTAAGTCTTCAGGTTCTACATAGGCTTTTTGTGCGAGCGGATGCTGCTTGGCCACGGCTAATAAGGCTTCATAAGCAAACAAGGGAATATAGCTGATACCTGTTAACTCAATGGGGTCAGAGGTGACCACCAAATCCAGATCGCCACGGGCCAAGGCTGGCAGCGGTGCAAAGGCAAAGCCAGAGGCTAAATCCAATTCCACCTCGGGCCAAGCATCACGAAACTGGTCAATGGTGGGCATCAGCCACTGAAAACAGCTGTGACATTCAATCGCCATATGTAAGCGTCCAGCCGAGCCACCTTGCAGGCGGGCGATATCGCGAGCGGCACTGCGCATCAGCGGTAAGACCTCATCAGCCAGTCGGAGTAAACGCAAGCCAGCACTGGTAAAGCGCACTGGTTTAGTTTTGCGCACAAATAACGGCATCTCCAAGCGCTCTTCCATTTCCTTAAACTGATGGGACAGGGCGGACTGGGTAAGGTGCAGGCGTTCTGCGGCATCGACTAAGCTACCTGCATCACGCAGTGCGGCCAATGTTTTTAAATGACGAATATCCAGCATAAGAATTCCTTAAGAAACAACATGAGAAAAACTGTTGATGATCAGTAATATATTTAGTTTGTCTCATTAGGCGCCAAGAGTCGAGAATAGCTTCATTAACTTAATAGGAGAGTTCTCGTGGCCGTAGCACATAACTTAGGTTTCCCCCGCATTGGTGGTGACCGTGAACTGAAGAAAGCCGTTGAAGCCTACTGGAAAGGCGACATCACTGAAGACAACTTGCGCCAAGTGGGTCGTGAGTTGCGGGCCAAACACTGGCAGCTACAAAAAGACGCTGGCATTGATTTAGTACCTGTGGGTGATTTTGCTTGGTATGACCAAGTATTGACCCACTCATTAACCTTTGGTGTGGTGCCAGAGCGTTTTGCTACGGCCGGTGAGAAGCCCACGTTAGATACGTTGTTTGCTATGGCCCGTGGTGTGGTAGAAAGCAGCTGCTGTGGTGGTGCCCATGCGCAAGAAATGACCAAATGGTTTGATACCAACTACCACTACCTGGTTCCTGAGCTGACTGCTGATTTAGAGTTCGCATTGAGCTGGGAGCAACTGTTTGAAGAGGTTGATGAAGCGCTGGCGCTAGGTCATAAGGTGAAACCTGTGGTCATCGGTCCTTTGACTTGGTTGTGGCTGGGTAAAGTTAAAGGTGAAGAGTTTAATAAGCTGGATTTACTCGAAAAACTGCTGCCTATTTATGGTCAGATATTCCAACGCTTAGCCGCGCAAGGTGTGGAGTGGGTGCAGATTGATGAGCCTATTTTAGGTCTCGACCTGCCGCAAGACTGGAAAAATGCCTTTGAGCGCGCCTATAACTTGCTGCAAGCCGAGCCGGTTAAAAAGCTGATTGCGACCTATTTCTCAGGCCTTGAAGATAATCTAGGCTTGGCCGCTGGTTTGCCGGTAGATGGTTTACACCTCGACTTGGTCCGTGCGCCAGAGCAATACCCCACCATTCTCGACCGTCTGCCTGCGTACAAAATCTTATCGCTGGGTGTGGTCAATGGCCGCAACGTGTGGCGCTGTGATTTAGAAAAAGTGTTAGCCACCCTTAAACATGCCCATGAACGTTTAGGTGACCGATTATGGGTCGCGCCATCCTGCTCACTGTTGCACAGCCCCGTGGATTTAGCCCGTGAAGATCAGCTCGATGAAGAGTTGCAAAGCTGGCTCGCCTTTGCCGTACAGAAAACCGAAGAAGTGGCCATTTTAGCGCAAGCGCTGAACAACCCAGACTGCGCCAAAGTGCAGGCCGCGCTGGCGCAGAGCCGTACAGTACAAGAAAGCCGTGCTAACTCGCCGCGCATTCACAAGCCGCAAGTGCAAGCGCGTCTGGCCGCAGTAACGGCAGCCGATAGTCAGCGCACCTCTGTGTTTGCCGAGCGCATTAAACTGCAGCGTGAGCGTTTGGATTTGCCGCTGTTCCCAACCACTACCATTGGTTCGTTCCCACAGACGCAAGATATTCGCG
>JAAYTE010000293.1 GCA_012518175.1 Gammaproteobacteria bacterium
CATATTTTTGCACAGGTTTAGGGTGTTTGTAATATTTTTGTTGAGCCAGGTGCGATGAAAATAAGCTGGCCTTTTAAGCTCGACTATGTGTTTTGCTAGGGGGGAGTTGTCGAGCATAGATGCTTGATTCTACGGAGGAAGTCGCGGCGGGAGGGGCGCCGCGACTGACTTGGGTTTTACAGGTTTTTATGGGTGATGCGCCCATTTAATAAGGTGTAGCGTACCGCTCCCGGCAGCACATGCCCCATAAATGGGCAGTTTGTGCCTTTGGAGAACCAGTTCTCGCCCACTACTGTTTGTCCTTGTGGATCAAACAGCACGATATCAGCTGCGGCACCCACCGATAGGCGTCCAGCTTTGAGTTTCAATGCAGCTGCTGGGCCTGTGGTTAAGCGCTCTAAGGCCGTGGGTAGGTCGAACACCCCTTCTTCCACCAAGCTCATCGCCAATGGCAGCAATAATTCAATGCTACTGATCCCGGGTTCGGTTGCGGCAAACGGATCCAGCTTAGCATCAGCCTCATGGGGCTGGTGGTGACTGGCAATAGCACTGATTACTCCGCTCTTCACTGCTTCACGCAAGCCTTCACGGTCAGCTAATGAGCGCAATGGTGGTAATACGTGATAGAAACTGGAGAAATCCATTAAGGCATCTTCAGTTAAAATCAGTTGATACATGGCCACATCCGCAGTGACTTTGAGGCCACGTGCTTGCGCTTTAGCAATCAGACGGGCACCGCGTGCGGTGGTGATTTGGCTAAAGTGGGCGCGTACTCCAGTTTGCTCAACTAAGAGCAGGTCACGGGATAAGGCGACGGTTTCAGCAGTTTCAGGAATACCTGCTAAACCACGGAAGGTGGCCACTGGGCCTTCATGGGCGATGCCGCCTTCGGCCAGATCGGCATCTTGCGGATGAAAAATGATCGTCAGTTCAAAAGTGGCAGCATATTCCAAAGCGCGACGCAGCACACGGTTGCTGGCAAAAGGTGTTAAACCATTACTGAACGCGACACAGCCAGCCTTACGCAGGGTGAATAGCTCTGCCAGTTGCTCGCCTGCTAAACCTTGGCTAAAAGCACCCAACGGGAAGACTTTCGCCGAGCCTTCATCCCGTGCTTTGTCGAGAATCAGATCAACCACCGCCGGTGTATCTAAAATCGGTTTAGTGTGTGGCGTACAGCACAGGCTCGTCACGCCACCAGCGGCAGCGGCACGGGTTTCTGAGGCGATGCTGCCTTTACGGCCGTAGCCAGGCTCGCGCAAGGAGGCAGAAATATCCACCAAGCCCGGCGCGGCAATTAAACCATTGCCATCAATCATCTGCTCGGCGACGAAACCACGGGGCATATCACCAATGGCAACAATTTTGCCGTCATCAATAAAAATATCAGCCTGTTGATCCATTTTGCTGGCAGGATCAATTAAACGTGCACCGTTAATCTGTATGCGCATTAGAGTGACTCCTGCTTTTCGGCATCCAATTGGCGTTGTTCATTTTGTCCGCTCATGGTCATCGACAATACCGCCATGCGCACGGCAATACCGTAAGTAACTTGGTTGAGGATCATCGAGCGCGGGCAGTCAGCCACCAGAGAGTCAATCTCAACCCCGCGGTTGATTGGACCTGGGTGCAAGACAATGGCATCTGGGTGCGCTAAAGCTAAACGCTGTTCGCTTAAACCATATAAACGGTAAAACTCGCCCTCACTGGGCAAGAGGCCGCCTTGCATACGCTCACGCTGTAAACGCAGCATAATGATGACGTCAACATCTTTTAAGCCTTCATTGACGTCGGTATAAACGTTAACGCCGTATTGCTCAAGACCTACTGGCAGCAAGGTTTTTGGTGCGATCACGCGAATATCTGGGCAGCCCAGGGTCTTTAGCGCAAGCATGTTGGAGCGTGCCACACGGGAGTGCAGAATATCGCCAACAATGGCCACTTTAAGGTTTTCAAAGTCACCTTTATGGCGGCGAATGGTCAGCATATCCAGCATGCCTTGGGTGGGGTGTGAATGGCGGCCATCCCCGCCGTTAATGATCGCCACATTCGGGCTCACATGCTCAGCAATAAAGTGCGTTGCCCCGGAGTCGGCATGGCGCACTACAAACATATCAGCGGCCATGGCCTCAAGAGTGCGCAGGGTATCAGTGAGGGTTTCACCTTTGCTGGTGGAAGAGGTGGATACGTTGAGGGTAATTACGTCAGCAGACAGACGTTTAGCCGCTAATTCAAAGGTAGTACGGGTGCGGGTGGAGTTTTCAAAAAAAACGTTGCAGACGGTCATACCGCGCATTAAAGGTACTTTTTTGACTGAACGTGCACCCACTTCGAGGAAAGAGTCAGCGGTGTCGAGGATTTCAGTCAGCATGCTGCGGGATAAGCCGTCGAGCGATAAAAAGTGGCGCAGACGACCTTGGTCGTTAAGCTGCAACGGGCACTTTGGCGAGGGAGGCGTCATTGCGAGGGTCTCATAGGTGGTCGATGGTTTTCAGGGTAATGGTCAATGGATCAGGACCGGTTAATTTTACCCGCTGATTTGGTTCAAGGGAAAGGGTTGCGCCAACAATGTCAGGACGAATGGGTAATTCGCGTGCATTCAGATCCAGTAAGCACACTAAAGTGACGCTGGCAGGGCGACCATAATCGAACAGCTCATTGAGCGCGGCACGGATGGTGCGGCCACTCATCAAAACATCATCAATGAGTACTAAGTGCTGATCTTCAATGTCAAAGGGCAGCTCAGACGGGCGCACTTGCGGGTGTAAACCACTGCGGCTGAAATCATCGCGATAAAAAGAGACATTGAGAATGCCCAGCGGGCCTTCGTGCTTAAGCTCTTTGAGCAGCTGATTGGCAACCCAAACACCGCCAGTGTGAATGCCCACAAAAAGCGCATTATCAATATTTTGGGCTTTGAGGTGGTCTTGTAATTGGCCAGCGATCGTAGAAATTAATACAGCAGGATTAGGTAGGCTCATTTCAGTAAAACTCCAAGCTTGCATTGAGGTCAGCTGTTGGCGTGTTGCTCCAGCCAGCCTTGCAGTAGTAAAGCAGCGGCTAAGGCATCCACAGGTTGTTCTCGATAGCTGCCGCGTTGTTGTCCTTGTGCTAAGCGCTGACCTTTGGCTTCAAATGTCGTAAGACGCTCATCATGGGTATGGACAGGTAAATTAAAACGGCCATGTAAGCGCCGTGCAAATTTTTCGGCACGCACACACATTTCACTGGGTGTGCCGTCCATATGCAGCGGTAATCCTACAACAAGTGCGTCGGGCTGCCACTCTTTTATTAGGGCTTCAATCTGCTCCCAATTAGGGATGCCATCGCGGGCTTTTAAATTGCATAATTCGCGAGCGTGCTGGGTGAGCATTTGGCCGACGGCAACGCCGATTTGCTTGGTGCCGTAATCAAAGCCGAGTAACAGTTGCGGTGCACTCATGAGTGGCCCACTTGGTGACTGAGACGGTCCAAATCTACTCCGAGTAAAGCGGCGGCGGCACTGCGGCGCTCGGCAATTGGCGTGTCGAAAATAATTTTATGATCGGCTGGGCAAGATAGCCACGCATTGGCGCGCAGTTCGTCTTCGATTTGCCCAGCACCCCAGCCGGCATGACCCAGTGCAATCATGCTGGGTGTCGGGCCGTCGCCCTGTGCGATAGCCAGTAGCGCATCTTTGGAAGAGGTTAAAGCCAGCTCGCCAAAATGAGTCGTGCCCTGAAACTCTGGACCGCGCTGGTGCAGGACAAACCCCAGTTCAGCCTGGACGGGGCCGCCATTAAATATTTCTTGATTGTGCGCTGGATCGAAACTTGCGTCTTCGGGCTGTAATTGGGCAAAGACTTCAGCAAGGGTTAAGTCCATATGCCGATTAATGATTAAACCCAGTGCGCCTTCGGCATCATGAGCCAGTAAATACACAACAGATTGCGCAAATGCAGGGTCGGTCATGGTGGGCATGGCAATTAAAAAATGCCCAGCTAAAGAAGGGAATGCGGAGCTCATAGTATTCGACTGTCCTCATCAATAAGCGAAAAAGAGGCTGCTCAGGAGGAGCAGAATGATTATCGCAGATTAATGACTAGAAAGACGATCGCCGCGCTCAAAGCGCCAGGTGCGAATGATTTCCACTTGGTCGTAGTTGGCGGCCAGCTCGCCCGTGAATGGCGCAAAGGGCGCAGAAAGACGAACGATATTTAACGCCGCAGTATCGAGGATTGGGTGTCCAGAGGACTCGAGAATGCGCATTTGCTCTAATGAGCCGTCGCTTTTAATAATCACCAGTACGCGTAAGCTGCCATACACCCCTTGGCGACGGGCTTCGTCTGGATAATTAAGGTTACCCACACGCTCGACTTTTTTGCGCCAAGCATCACGGTACCAAGCACTGATATCACGTTTGGTTGCCGCTGTGTTCTGCCGGCTGACCCGTGGTCGTTTGGCGTATTGCTGTTGTTCAAAGGCTAACTCTGCTTCAAGACTGGCAATTTCAGCTGATAACTGCTCGCGATCAATAACGGGTGTTTTGCGAGTAGGTTTAGGCTTGGGCTGCTCTTTGGGTTTGCTGACCACCTTGTGCTGTTGGGGCTGGGTGGTGCTTATCACCTTTTTAACTTCAGGAGCCACTGGGGTTGGTTCTACGCTGCTTTCCACTTGTACTTTATTAACTTTGGTGTCTTGGAAAGGTGCTTTTTCGGTGGTTTTAGGTACCGCTGCTTCTTCGAGCGTACCACTGCCTTGTTGATCATCTTGGGCGATAAAATCAGCTTTCTCAGGGGCTTTTTCGCTTTTAAATGACGCTAGGGTGACATCCAAACTTTTACTGAGCTCAGGCATATCGCTGACGGTAAAACCTACGCCAAGAATAATGGCGAAGTGTAAAAGGGCAGCAATGAGCACAGTAAAGCCAAGGCGGTCAGCAGCACTGACAGCAGGTTTGGATTCAGCAAAAGGGTAATCAGCAGATTTTTTCATAAGAGTATTAGCATCTCGACAGAGGCGGCAGTCTGCCGAGAAGTAGCGATAAAGTCTATGAACTGGCCTGCACATTTTGTCATAGAGGCAAGTGCAAGCCGAGTTTTTTAGCCGCGGGGAACGAGCTTTTGGGCAATGGCATCCATCAGTTGGTCGCCAATTTTAGTGTCATAGGCGTTATCAATTTCACGGATACAGGTCGGGCTGGTGACGTTAATCTCAGTTAAATGTTCACCAATCACATCCAAGCCGACAAACAACAAGCCGCGCTTGCGCAGTTCTGGGCCAACTTGTGCAGCAATCCAGCGGTCTTTTTCGGTGAGCGGTTGTGCCACACCTCGGCCACCAGCGGCAAGATTGCCACGAGTTTCACCTGCAGCGGGGATGCGCGCTAGGCTGTAAGGTACGGGTTCACCGTCAATCATTAAAATGCGCTTGTCGCCATCTTTAATCGCTGGCAAGTATTTTTGCGCCATGATTTGTTGTGTGCCGTGGGCAGTTAGGGTTTCTAAGATGACCGATAAGTTGGGATCACCTTTTAAATGGCGAAAAATTGAAGAACCACCCATGCCATCGAGCGGTTTGAGAATTACGTCACCGTGCTCCTCGGCAAAATCACGCAGAATGTCGGCACGACGGCTCACTAAAGTAGCTGGAGTGCATTGTGGGAACAGCGTCGCAAAGAGTTTTTCATTGCAATCGCGTAAGCTTTGCGGGCGGTTTACCACTAAGCTGCCGGCTGCTTCGGCCTGCTCAAGTAAATAGGTGCTGTATAAAAACTCGTTATCAAATGGCGGGTCTTTACGCATTAAAATGACATCCAGGTCGGCCAGCGGCTCATCCAGTTCGTCACCTAATTCAAACCAGCAGTCAGGATCATTGAATACTTTTAATGGGCGTAGACGTGCCCGTGCTTCGCCAGAGCGCTGAAAAAGGTCTTGTGGTTCCATGTAAAAAAGTGACCAACCACGGGCTTGGGCGGACAATAACATGGCCAAAGAACTGTCTTTTTTGAATGAAATCTGCGCAATGGGATCCATTACAATTCCAAGACGAACATGCATGATAGAGTCTCCAAAATAAAATAAGTAGCCAATGATGCACCCAAGTTTGGCTGAATAATAGTGTTAGGTTGATCTGAAACTATAGCTTAGATCAATAAACAACCTAGTATGTGCTGGGTTTATGGATTGCAGCAAAATAGTATGCTAAAAAGGCCTGACGACTGGGTCCGCGAATATTGCGTGATGGCAATACAGCATTAGCGCTGCAGAAAAATAACGACTCACCGACGATGGTAGGGCGAAGATGGAACATAAATCAGAAGGTTTAAAGGTAATGGTGATTGACGACTCAAAAACGATTCGTCGCACAGCCGAAACCTTGCTTAAGAAAGTTGGTTGTGAAGTGATCACAGCCGTGGATGGTTTTGACGCGCTCGCAAAAATTGCAGATACACATCCAGATATTATTTTTGTTGATATTATGATGCCGCGTTTAGACGGCTATCAAACTTGTGCATTGATCAAAAACAATAGTGCTTTTCGATCAACGCCAGTGATTATGCTGTCTTCCAAAGATGGTTTGTTTGATAAAGCCAAGGGCCGCATTGTTGGTTCAGATCAGTATTTAACGAAACCGTTTAGTAAAGAAGAGCTGATTGGCGCGATTAAAACGCATGTGCCAGCCTTTACGCCAGTAGAGAGTGCTTCTTAATTGTTATAAGTGGACGGGCAGATTGTGCTGTCTGCATTATTATTCTATGGGGGATTCATGGCTCGTATTTTGATTGTGGATGATTCGCCAACTGAGATGTACAAGTTGGCGGCGATGTTAGAAAAAAACGGACACCAAGTATACAAAGCTGAAAATGGTGCAGATGGCGTAGCGCTGGCTAAGCAAGAGCAACCTGATGCAGTCTTAATGGACATTGTTATGCCTGGCCTCAATGGTTTCCAAGCGACGCGGCAGCTGACCAAGAGTGCAGAAACACAACATATCCCAGTGATCATAGTGACCACTAAAGACCAGGAAACTGACCGGGTTTGGGGTAAGCGTCAAGGTGCGAAAGACTATCTGACCAAGCCGATTGATGAAGCAACACTGATTAAAACCCTAGACGCAGTTTTAGCGGGCTAATGTGCTGTGTCTAATAAAACCAATAAAACAGGGTTGTTAGATGACCGATAAACAGACGCCCTATGAGTTGCTGGTGCACATTGATGCGCTATGCCGAGGCCAGTCACCTGGCTTACCAGCTCAGCAGGAAGTGGCGCAGAGTTGGAGCGGCATTGGTTTTCGAATTGCTGACCAGTATTTCGTGGCACCCATGAGTGAAGTCGCAGAAGTCCTACATGAACCGCGCTATACCTTGTTACCTGGTGTTAAAAGCTGGGTCAGAGGTGTGGCCAACGTGCGTGGACGCTTATTGCCAGTAATGGATCTCTGTGGTTTTTTTGGAACTGAGTCAAACAGCGCAAAAAAGCTACGGCGTTTATTGGTGGTTGAGCACCGCGATGTATTTGCTGGGTTAACAGTGGATGCTGTGCTGGGGATGCAACACTTTGCGGTGGACTCTTACTCAGAAGAACTACCTGATATTAATACGGTTTTTGCACCCTTTGTACAGGGTGCTTTTTTATCTGAGCAGCAAGCTTGGCTGGTGTTTAGCCCGCACGCTTTAGCGCGTGATGAAAAGTTTTTAGATGTGGTGGCTTAGCTTCTAAGCAAACATGGGTTTGTGGCATTACAGCAGTTATATACGGATGGGCCAGCTTTCACTGGCTCTTGAGTGATATTGGACTCATATAGTTATGTCGGTCCAGGCGGGGGCCAAAAAATGAAAAAAATACGTGAAAATACTTTTCTAGCAGGGTTACGCGGCAATTTACTTGTTGGCGTGCTCTTTGCTGTCTTGGTGGTATCGGTTGTAGCGCTTTTTGTAAACTTCCTTTATATCAATACACAGTCAGATTACGACAAAGAATACATTACCCATGCGGGTGAGCTGCGTGTTTTATCTCAGCGTATTGCGAAAAACGCCACTGAGGCAGCAGCGGGTAAAGAAGCTGCGTTCGCTTTGCTTAAAGAGGCGCGAGATGACTTTGAAACCCGTTGGGGCTTCTTGGTTGATGGTGACCCAGCCAACAACTTACCGCCAGCGCCAGAGTCGTTGGCTCTAGAAATGGATGCGGTAGGCCAAGACTGGGAAAGTTTAAGAACTAACGCAACAGTTATTATTAATAGTGAAAGGACTGTTATCTCACTACACGAAGTAGCAGAAACCTTAGCCGACACTATTCCGCAGCTACAAATTGAGTATGAAGAAGTCGTTGATATTCTATTGCAAAGTGGTGCGCCTGCGAGTCAGGTGTCCGTTGCACAGCGTCAAGCTTTGCTGGCTGAGCGAATCATTGGTTCGGCGAACAGAGTGTTGGTGGGTGATGATGACTCGGTGTTAGCCGCAGACATGTTCGGACGTGATGCGAGCTTGTTTGGACGTGTTTTGAATGCGATGCGCGATGGTAACGCCGCAATGGAAATTACTGCAGTAACCGATGAAGAGGCGTTAGAGCGCTTAACTGAGATTGCTGAGCTGTTTGAGTTTGTTTCCGGTTCCGTTGACGAGATTCTAGAAACCTCGCCAGAGTTATTCCAAGTACGTGAAGCCGCTAATAACATCTTTAGCGTATCGCAAGAGCTACTAGATCAAGCTTCTGAGCTGGCTGAAGGGTTTGAGCAGCGCGCCGATGGCCGTGTTTTCAACACCTTGCTGGGTTATATTTTAGGTGCCTTGGCACTGGCTTCGATTATTTTGATTGGCTTGATCAGCATGCGTGAAACACGTGTGCGCTTGGCTGAAACGGCTGAGAAAAACGAGCGTAACCAAACGGCGATTTTGCGTTTGCTCGATGAAATTGGTGACCTGGCAGACGGTGACCTGACTGCAGAAGCAACGGTAACTGAAGACTTTACTGGGGCCATTGCCGACTCCATTAACTTTACCATTGACCAACTGCGCGAATTGGTAGGAACCATTAACGGTACTGCCGTACAGGTCGCCGCAGCTGCTCAAGAAACACAGTCCACGGCGATGCACTTGGCTGAAGCTTCTGAGCACCAAGCCCAAGAAATTTCCGGTGCGTCAGCGGCGATTAACGAAATGGCGGTCTCCATTGACCAAGTATCGGCTAACGCCGCTGAGTCTGCTGCGGTTGCTGAGCGCTCGGTATCCATTGCTAACAAAGGTAGTGAAGTGGTGCATAACACCATTACCGGAATGGACAGCATTCGTGAACAGATTCAAGATACTTCCAAGCGTATTAAGCGTTTGGGTGAATCCTCACAAGAAATTGGTGACATCGTTAGCTTGATTAATGACATTGCTGACCAAACCAACATTCTGGCACTGAACGCGGCAATTCAGGCCTCGATGGCCGGTGATGCGGGACGAGGTTTCGCCGTAGTTGCCGATGAGGTTCAGCGACTGGCTGAGCGTTCATCTTCAGCAACCAAGCAGATTGAAGC
>JAAYTE010000294.1 GCA_012518175.1 Gammaproteobacteria bacterium
CAGCAATAAAAAGTCATAGGCGGCGCGGAAGCGTGGGTGGGCTAATAAGGTATCAGCGCGTTTACCCGCACGGCGCGGCAAGCGTTCTTGTATGTCCCAAATTTCGCGGGTGGGCAAACTAAAGCGTTTCGGAATGGCAATGCGCTGCACTTGTTCAAGTAACACTTGGTGCGCTGCTTCTTGCGCTGCGGGCACTGGGTGCATGCCATCGTTTTGTAAGCTGATGGAGCGGTTGCTCAGCACTGGCCAGAGTAACGCGGCAAATAAAAATGCTGGGGTTACTGGGCGTTCATTGCTGATGCGCTTGTCGGTGCTAATAAAGGCGTTGCGCAGTAAAAGATCAACATTGACTGGGCTTTGCTGCAAGACTTTGGCGGTGTTGGGAAACAGCTCGGCAAACAGGCCGTATTCGCACAGCAGCTCGTAGGTGCGCACAGCATGGCCGCTGAGAAACAGTTTGAGCACTTCTTCATAGAGGCGCGCCGCTGGAATATCACGCAGTAAATAAGCTAGACGGCGAATGGGTTCGGCGGTGCTGTCTTCGATTTCAAAATCCAGCTTGGCGGCAAAGCGAATGGCGCGCAGCATGCGTACTGGGTCTTCCAGATAACGCTGCTCAGGATCACCAATCAGGCGAATCAAGCGCCGTTTAATATCGGCAAAACCGGTGCTGTAGTCGTAAACCTTTTCGCTGCTGACATCAAAATACAGTGCGTTCATGGTGAAATCGCGGCGCTGCGCGTCATCTTCCATGCTGCCGTAAACGTTATCGCGCAAAATGCGTCCGCTAATATCGTGGGCAGATTGATCATTGTTGTCGGCGTCGCTGGTGTCGGAGTGACCGCTGCGAAAGGTGGCGACTTCAATGATTTCACGACCAAAGTGGACGTGGGCCAGTTTAAAGCGGCGGCCAATGATGCGTGAGTTACGAAACTCATTGCGCACTTCTTCTGGGGTGGCATTGGTGGCCACATCGAAGTCTTTGGGTGTGACGCCAATCAGTGAGTCGCGCACGCAACCGCCAACCAAGTACGCTTGAAAGCCAGCATGTTGTAGGCGGACCGCCACATTCGCAGAGTTGCGGCTAAAGTCAGCGCTACTGAGGCGATGTTCATGGGCTTCGAGCACTGTGGGCTGTTCGGGCCCTTTGCGTTGGCGTGGAAGACGGAAAGGTTTAAAGAGCTTTTTCAGCATAGCAGGGCCTGTTTACGACTCGCGACTAAAGGGAAATTCCTAAACGCAGCGCGCAGCAATGTAAGCGGCAAAGAAGACAGTGCGGCCTGTGCGGTGAAACGAAAAGAATTATTATAGTGTGAATGGCACATCATGGTGGCTGATTCTACCACCGCTAGCGGACGAGGTGAACGTGCAAAACAGTTAAGGGTGGTGTTGGGCAGTTTTGCTGAAGCGTTATCTGTGATTTGCGCTGCGGTTATGTTTGCGAATGTGCGGCGCTAAGTGCGGCTTAAGCTAGGATGCGCTTGGTTTTACTGCTTATGCTGTGCTGTGTTTGCGGCGCAGCGGGGCGGGGGCAGAGTTTTGCGAGGGTTGGTTGATGGTTAGTGGTGACGAGGGATAAGGCAATGAGGGGAAGCCTAAGCTTCCCCTCATAAATGTCGATATGCGTTTTTTTTATTATTGTCGGCATTTTTGTTGTTGTTATCTGCCTGCGATTTTTACAGCTCAAAATAAGCTGTGGAAAAGTTAACGGATTGCTTTGAATGCTGAAGCCTTTGTGTCTCAGTTGATACGGGTGCTGCATTGGTTGCAGTTTTGTTATTCTCGGATCATCTGTGTTGCTACAATCGCTATCCTCGGCAAAGTAATCAGTTAGCTGCGTCTCCCGTGCTCTTGTTTTTATTATGCTGGAGCCGTTACGTCTTATTCTTATTGTTCAGTTTTGTTTCTTATTGTTGTTGTGCAGATATATAAAGCAGATGCTGTGCCAGCTTTTGTTAATTCCTTATAAATCAATGGCTTATGGTTTTATTGCCTGATTTGTAAGGAATTAAAAATAGTTTTGTTGGCAAAGTGTTACCGAGTATCACGCAAAGTGTTACTTAAAATGTCGAGTGGGTAACAGATCGCAGTTTTGCCTCTGAATCTGCAATCCTTGGGTTTTATTTGTGCTGGCTGGACTGCAGGCCTGGAGTTGTCGTTGGCTGGCTGCGCTAACGTCGGCTGAGTTGAGCTGTGTCAAGTGACTGCTGAGTCAATTTTGCTATACTGAGCGCAGTTGAGCTAATTCGCAGCTGTTGACTGGTTGACTGGTTGACTGTTGATGGCTGCGGCACACAAAAGAAGGGGTTGAATATGAGCAAGAATGCAAGTTTCTTCATGCCGACGGTATCGTTATTTGGTGCCAATGTGTTGTCTGAGCTGGCTGACCGAGTGAAATCATTGGGCGGTAACAAGCCACTGGTTGTCACTGATAAGGGTATGACCGAGCTGGGTTACACCAAGCAAGTCACGGATTTACTGGAGCAGGCCGGCATTGCTTACGCAGTGTTTGACGAGACCGTACCCAATCCAACGGATAAAAACGTTGAGCAAGGTGTCGCAGCTTACCAGCAGGGGCAGTGCGATATGCTGATTTCCTTAGGTGGTGGCAGTGCCCATGACTGCTGTAAAGGGGTTGGTTTAGTCGTTTCCAATGGCGGTGCGATTGCTGACTATGAAGGTGTTGATCAGTTAAAAAACAGCTTGCCACCTTATGTTGCGATTAATACCACGGCCGGGACCGCCAGTGAGTTAACGCGTTTTACCATCATTACCAATACCGCCAATCACGTGAAAATGGCGATTGTGGATTGGCGCGTCACGCCGGACTTGGCGATTAATGATCCGCTGCTAATGATGAAAATGCCGCCGTCATTGACTGCTGCAACCGGCATGGATGCACTGACTCACGCAGTGGAAGCCTATGTTTCAACGGATGCAAACCCAGTTACCGATGCCTGTGCACTGCAAGCAATTCGCCTGATTGCTCGCTATTTACGTGTGGCTGTGGCCCGTGGCGATGATCTGGAAGCCCGTGATCGCATGGCCTATGCCCAGTATTTGGCGGGAATGGCATTTAATAATGCCGGCCTTGGTCATGTGCATGCGATGTCGCATCAGCTCGGCGGTATGTATAACTTGCCCCATGGCGTGTGTAACGCACTGTTGTTACCGCACGTGTGTGAGGCAAACTTAATGGCCGCGCAAGAGCGTTATGCGGATATTGCTGAAGCCTTGGGCGAAAATATCTACGCGTTGCCGCTGCGTGAAGCTGCGCAAATGGCTGTAGTGGCGATTCGTAGCCTGTCGGTTGATGTGGGTATTCCAAGTAACCTGACGGAATTGGGTGTGCAGGACAAAGACATTGACGCCATGGTTGAACATGCGCAGCAAGATGTGTGTGCACTAACCAACCCGCGCCGCTTAAATGATAAAGAAGTGGCAGCGATTTTCCGCGCAGCAATGTAAGCACTTGCTGCTGTCACTGCCAATACAAACCACACCACGCCTCGCCTTAAACCGCGGGGCGTTTTATTTTGCCGCAGTGTCTGCTTGTTACCCCAGTGTATTACGCCCGTTGCTTGCTGCGGCGCAGCGCTGGATTGGCTGCTCTATTGCCGATCTAGCCAACCTAGCGGATTGGTTTGATCTGGTATTGTTACGCAGTGACTGTATATAATGCCAGCTGTTGTTGATAGGCTGCTGGCCTTTCATGCGCGCTTTTTATCGAAAAGGAAAAACTGTGATTGGATATCTGCGTGGCACTTTGCTGGAGAAGCAACCGCCCCATGTGTTGCTGGATGTAAATGGTGTTGGCTATGAGTTAGAAGTGCCAATGACCACTTTGTTTCAATTGCCGGCTGTGGGTGAGCCGTTAATTTTACACTGCCATTTAGTGGTGCGTGAAGATGCGCAGCTTTTATATGGGTTTTATAGCAAGCGTGATCGCGCTTTGTTTCGTGAGTTAATTCGTTTAAATGGTGTGGGCCCCAAGCTGGCGCTGGCGCTGATGTCGGGCTTGAGCGTGGATGAGCTGATTCAGTGTGTGAATGCGGAAGACACCAGCCGTTTAATGAAAGTCCCTGGCGTGGGTAAAAAAACAGCTGATCGCCTACTGGTTGAGCTTAAAGACCGCTTTAAGAATTGGGAAAGTACACCGCTGGCTGGACAAACCAGCATGGAACCTGCCGAGCTTTCTGCAGTCACAAGCGCGCAGAGTGCCGAAAGTGATGCGGTGAGTGCCTTGATTGGTTTAGGCTTTAAGCCTGCGCAAGCCAGTCGTGCGGTCAGTAGCGTGTTTGCCGAGGGGTTAAGTAGCGAAGACTTAATTCGTCGCGCATTAAAAGGCATGGCGTAAGTGCGCCACTTTATTTGGGATAATTGCAGTTTATGATTGAAGCTGATCGCCTGATTGATGCGACACCCCGTGAGCGCGAAGAGCATATCGACCGTGCCATCCGCCCATTGTGCTTGGCCGACTATATTGGCCAGCCCAGTGTGCGTGAGCAAATGGCTTTGTTTATGGAGGCGGCGAAAAACCGTGATGAGGCGCTGGACCACACCTTAATCTTTGGTCCGCCGGGGCTGGGTAAAACCACTTTAGCCAATATCATCGCGCAAGAAATGAATGTGTCTTTAAAGAGTACCTCGGGCCCTGTGCTTGAGCGTCCCGGTGATTTAGCTGCCTTGCTGACTAACTTAGACAGCGGCGATGTATTGTTTATTGATGAAATCCACCGCTTGCCGCCCATTGTTGAAGAAATCTTATACCCGGCCATGGAAGACTTTCAGCTGGATATTATGATCGGTGAGGGGCCGGCAGCGCGTTCGATTAAGCTGGATTTACCGCCCTTTACTTTAGTGGGCGCAACCACCAGGGCAGGTATGCTGACCAATCCTTTGCGGGACCGTTTTGGCATTGTGCAGCGCTTAGAGTTTTACAATGATACTGACCTGACCACTATTGTGGCGCGCTCCGGTGGTATTTTAAATATGCCCATTGAGCATGAGGGGGCTTATGAAATTGCCCGTCGCGCCCGTGGTACGCCACGCATTGCCAACCGTTTACTGCGCCGTGTGCGCGATTTTGCTCAGGTGCGCGGTAACGGACAGATTACCCAAGCCATTGCCAATCAAGCATTAAATCTGCTGGATGTGG
>JAAYTE010000295.1 GCA_012518175.1 Gammaproteobacteria bacterium
AACGTAAAGACGGTGAAGAGCAGCCATTCTGGCCTGCAGGTCCTTTTAAAATACGCCTGCCGTTTATCCACTACCGCTGGGAAACCGCAGAAATGTTCCAAGCCCTGATCATGTTTGTGGTCAGTCTGGGCATGATTCCGCTGTTAGAAAAATACTTAGGCTTGCCCTACGACGTGGCTCTGGCCTATGTCACTGTCTGTGGTATTGGCTTTATGCTGCCGGCGCTGCTAGGTGTGCCTTTTGTGCCGGGCTGGATTACCCCGGGTATCCCTGTGGTATTGCTGTTCCTCGGTGATTACGAGCCAGGCCCTGAAGCGATTCAAGCTTTGTTTGCTTTGCAGTTCTTGGTGTTTGTGATTTTCCTTGTCCTTGGCATCACTCGGCTGGGCAGCGCTTTAGTGCGTATTATTCCCAACTCAATGAAGGGCGGCATCATTATTGGTGCAGGTATCGCGGCTTTAATTGGTGAGATTGATGCGGGCGGGCGTCTCGCCAACACCCCTATCTCGTTAGTAATCGGCAGCTTGGTATGTTTGTATCTGATGTTCTCAGTGTCCTTTCGCGGCCTCACGGATCGCTTGCCCATTGCCCGTAAAATAGTCAACTACGGCATGGTACCCGGCATGCTGATCGCTATTTTTACCGGTATCGCAGTGGGTGAATACAGTATGCCGGATGTGCGCTTTGGTATTACCGCGCCAGCCTTCTCTGAGATGTGGAACTACCTGCCATTTACCCTGGGCTTCCCTGATGCCAAGGTCTTTATGCTGGCCATACCTACCGCGGTAATTGCTTACATCATCGCCTTTGGTGACATCATTGTCGGTCAGTCTTTGATGCAACGTGCCGATGAACTGCGTCCAGATGAGCACATCGATACCAATATCGACCGAGTGCACTTAGTGACTGCTTTGCGTAATGCCTTACATGCATTTTTTGCGCCCTATCCTGGCTTAGCAGGACCGATTTGGACAGCAGTGGCGGCGACCATGGCTGAGCGTTATAAGTACGGCCGCAAAGCCATGGAGTCGATCTATAGCGGTGGCGGTACGTTCTGGATCACCGGTTTCCTTGCACTATTTATGCTGCCATTAGTGACTTTTTTCCAACCGGTACTGCCAATTGCCTTATCACTGACCTTGGTCCTCACCGGCTATATTTGCTTGATGGTGGGTTTTGAGCAGCTCAATAACAACACCGAGCGCGGCATTGCCGGAACCATGGGCGTAGTGCTGGCGGTGTACGGTGCAGGTTGGGGGTTAGCGGCTGGTGCTGTGCTGTACTTTTTAATTGAACGCACCCATTTACTGAAATTCACCACCACTCCCCCTGCCCAAACAACAGAGACAAAACCTGAAGAATAATCGCTCACCTGCCTTTGGTAGCTGGCTTCCAGCAGCAGCTACCACAACCCAATAGGATAGTTTATGTCTGATTACAACGCCCCTTTGCGCGACTTACGCTTTGTCCTGCACGAAGTGTTTAATGCCTCCCAAGTCTGGGAACAACTGCCCCAGCTGCAAGAAACCGTGGATAGTGAAACCGCCGATGCCATTTTAGAAGAGGCCGCCAAAGTGACTGGCCAGCTGATTGCGCCACTGAGCCGCAATGGCGATGAACAAGGCGCGCAGTGGGACAACGGCATCGTCACTACGCCCGATGGTTTTAAAGAGGCTTACAACACTTACATTGAAGGCGGCTGGGTCGGCTTATCCGGTAATCCTGCCTATGGCGGCATGGGCATGCCAAAAATGCTTTCGGTGCAGTTTGAAGAAATGCTCTACGCTGCCGACTCAAGCTTTGCCCTGTACTCTGCCCTCACTTCAGGCGCCTGTTTGGCCATTGATGCCCATGCCAATGAAGCGTTGAAAAACACCTATTTGCCACCGCTGTATGCAGGCCGTTGGGCTGGGGTGATGTGCTTAACTGAAGCCCATGCCGGTACGGACTTGGGCTTGATTCGCACCCGCGCCACGGAAAACAGCGACGGCAGCTACAAGATTACCGGTAGCAAAATATTTATTACTGGTGGCGAGCAAGACCTGACTGAAAACATCATTCACTTAGTCCTGGCCAAACTGCCGAATGCGCCCGAAGGTGCTCGCGGTATTTCGTTATTTTTAGTACCAAAAATCAACGTCAATACCGATGGTTCTCTAGGTAACGCCAATGCGGTGACTTGCGGTTCCATCGAGCACAAAATGGGCATCAAAGCCTCCGCCACCTGCGTGATGAACTTTGATGACGCCAAAGGCTACTTAGTTGGCGAGCCCAATAAAGGCTTGGCAGCCATGTTTACCATGATGAACTACGAGCGTTTATCCATTGGTATTCAGGGCATTGGCTGCGCAGAAACCTCGTACCAACGCGCTGCCGACTATGCCCGCGAGCGTATCCAAAGCCGCGCAGCGACCGGCGTGCAAAACCCCGAACAAACTGCCGACCCTATTATTGTGCATGCCGATGTGCGCCGTATGCTGCTGACCATGAAAAGCATGACGGAAGGCAGCCGCGCCTTTGCTTGTTATGTTGGTAAACAATTGGATATTGCCAAATTCAGCCCTGACCCCGTATTGGCTGAGCAAGCGCAAGATTTAGTCGCATTACTCACGCCGGTGACTAAAGCATTTTTCACTGATACCGGTTTAGAAAGCTGTATCCACGGCCAGCAAGTGTTTGGCGGTCATGGCTATGTGCGCGAGTGGGGCCAAGAGCAATTGGTCCGCGATGTGCGTATTGCACAAATCTATGAAGGCACCAACGGCATTCAAGCGCTGGATTTAGTGGGGCGTAAAATCGTTGCCAACCGCGGCGAATACTTAACCGCCTTTACTCAGCGGATTCGTGAGCAGGTCAGCCAGCCAGAGACTTTATACAGCGCAGAAGTGCTATCGGCAGTCGCACGTTTAGAAAGCGTCAGCCAATGGTTGCTAGAAAAAGCTGCCGACAACAAGAACGAAGTGGGCGCAGCCTCGGTTGAATACCTGCACCTGTTTGGCTATGTGGCTTACGCGTGGATGTGGTCGCGGATGGCCACCGCAGCGCAAAAAAACC
>JAAYTE010000296.1 GCA_012518175.1 Gammaproteobacteria bacterium
GACTTCAACTTAAAAATTAAAGATTTTGACAGCCAAGCCAACTCAACCTTTAACGCCGAGCTCGACACCCAAGTCGGCGAGCACGGCAAACTCAGCAGCAACGCCACAGTCACCCTGCAGCCGCTAAAAGTCGCGATGAGCCTCAACAGCAGCGATCTTGACCTACGCCCTGCGCAAGCCTGGATTAGCCCCTATGCACGTATAGAGCTGCGCAGCGGCCTGCTTAACAGCGCCCTACAGCTGCAAGTCAGCGATTTAGACAACCTACAGCTGGACGTCAGCGGTGACGCAGCCATTACCCAACTGCATATACGCGACAGCCACGGCCAGCGTGACCTACTGAAATGGCAAACAGTGGATATCAATGGCATTCACTATCAACTGCAAAAACAGCAGCTGGACATCAATAAACTGGTGCTCGCCGAGCCTTATGTGCGCTTTATTATTAATCAAGACCTCACCACCAATATCAGCGAGCTAATGATCCCACAGCCGCCTAAACCTGCTGCCACCCCAGCAGCCGACAGCCCAGAATTTGCCATGCGCATTGGCGGCATTGAGATCAAAGATGGCTCAGCAAACTTTGCCGACTACAGCTTACAACCCAGTTTTGCTACCGCCATCCAAAAGCTCAACGGCAGCATCGGCACCCTCGACAACCAAACCAATAGCGTCGCCAAAGTGGACATCACCGGCAGCATTGATCGCTATGCACCGGTTACTATCAGCGGCAGCCTGATGCCTTTTGATCCATTAAAAAAGCTGGATATCACCACCGACTTTAAGCACGTGGAACTGACCACCTTAACCCCGTACTCAGGCAAATTTGCCGGCTACCGCATCCAAAAAGGTCGGTTAAACCTCAACCTGCACTATCAAATCACCGACGGCAAACTCAACGCCAGCAACCAACTGTTACTGGAAGAATTGCAACTGGGCGAACGCGTCGATAGCCCTGACGCGGTGGATTTACCAGTGCGTTTAGCCATTGCCTTACTCAAAGACAGCAAAGGCCGCATCGCCATCGACTTACCGATCCAAGGTGATTTAAACAACCCGGAGTTCAAAGTTGCGCCCATTGTTTGGCAAACTTTCCGCAACCTGATCACCCGCGCCGTAGCTGCGCCTTTTAACTTTATTGCCGGCCTCGCCCACAGCAACAACACAGAGCTCAGCGAAGTGGTGTTTTTACCGGGGGAATACACCATCAACCCCACCGCAGCGAAAAGCCTAGACACCCTCAGCCAAGCCCTGAAAGAGCGCCCGCAACTGCGCCTCGAAGTGGAAGGCGGCAGCCGTGCTGATTTAGATGGCCCACTGTTGGCGCAAATGCGTTTAGATGCGGCCTACCAAGACGCCTGGTACAGCATTTTGCAGCACCGCGGCACTAAAATAGACTCCAGTAAAGAAAACCTCGAAGTACCAGACAAAGAAAAACCCATTCTGCTGGAAGGCATTTACCGCAGCCAACTTAAACAACAGCCACCGGCGCAATGGGCCGAGCTTAAAAAAGAAGAACGCGAACAGCTGATGCGCGACGCCGTGCTGCAAAGCTATGCCCACAGCCCATTGGGGTTACGTCGCTTAGCCCAAGCCCGTGCTAACAGCATCAAAGAGTACTTAATCGAACAGGCGCAATTGGATGCCGAGCGGGTCTATTTAATTGATGTCAGTGAAGGCAAAGCCAGCGCCGAGCAAGGCGTAATCAGCACACTGCATCTGGGGAGTATGTAATGAAAGCTATAACTGCTATGGCCTGCTGCCTGGCGTTGGGTTTATTTAGCCTGAGCGCCACGGCCAACACCTTTCGCTGCGGCACCCAGTTAGTCAGCATCGGCGACCGCGCTTTTATGGTGCAGCGCAAATGCGGCGAACCCGTTGCCCGTGAAGCAGTGGGTTATACCGTTGGTGAATACAACCAGCGCGAACTGCCCATCGAAGAATGGGTCTATGGCCCACGCGGCGGCATGCTGTATTTTTTACGCTTTGTCGGTAACCGTTTAGTCAGTATCGACGGCCAACGCAATTAATCTGCGCGCCAATCAGCCCTTGAGGTTATTATGTTGCGTCCTATTTTATGTATTTTATTGCTGCTGGGCCTGAGCGCTACGGCACTGGCATCATCCACCTACCGCTGCAACAGCCAGCTGGTCAGTTTAGGTGCCGACAGCTACGAAGTGCGCAGCAAATGCGGCGAACCGATCAGCGAAGATGAGCTGGGCTTTAAGCGCGTTATCAACCAATACGGCCACAGCCATGAACTGCGCGTGACTGAGTGGGTGTACGGCCCCAAAGGCGGCATGTATTACTTTTTACGCTTTGAAGGCGGCAACTTAGCCAAGATCTCCAGCAGCCGTTAAGTATTTACCCCGCGCCCTTGAAATTCACACAAAGCGCTCCATATATAAGGTAAGCAAGCAACAAAGCGTTGCAGGTTATTCAGCCCAGGATGGGATCAGTAATCGACACGCGGCGCTTTTTAGCGTAAGATGCTTGTTCTGTCACCTTGTAAGTGCACAGCTTTGGGGCCGATTAGGATTCGACGCTGGTTGCGAAACTTTAGGTGCATGCCGAGTTGGTAACAGAACTCGTAAATCCACTGTTGCAACTTTCATAGTTGCCAATGACGAAAACTACGGAGCACAAGCTCTAGCTGCGTAAGCAGCCGAGTCGCTCCCCTGGTAGCTTCGGCTCCAGCAGTCACAAGAGGATGTCTGTAAACTCGAAGTGACTGTCAGATAGAACAGAATCGCCGCGTAGTACGTTGTGGACGAAGTGGCTAAAACTTACACAACTCATCCAAAGCACCCTGCCGATCGGGCGGCTGCGGATTAAATTAGTAGACACGGCTAAGCATGTAGTACCGACAGCGGAGTACTGGCGGACGGGGGTTCAAATCCCCCCGGCTCCACCAAAACCAAAAAGACGCCCTAGGGCGTCTTTTTTTATGGCTGTGATTTAGCTAGCCAGCTCAAATTGCGTTTAAAATTAACGCGCACCAAAGCCCGTCAATACCGTACGAATGGTTTTAACTACAATTAAAATATCCAACCACAGGGAAAAGTGTTTGATGTAGTAAAAGTCATGTTCAATCTTCACGCGGGTATCGTCAGCATCAGCTGCGTAACCGTGTACCACTTGTGCCCAACCGGTAATACCTGGCCGAACCACGTGGCGGTAGGAGTAAAACGGGATTTCTGTTTCAAACTGATCAACAAAAGCACGCTGCTCAGGCCTCGGCCCAATAATACTCATATCGCCTTTAAGTACATTAATAAACTGCGGGATCTCATCAAGGCGGGTTTTACGAATAAAGTGCCCTACCCGCGTGATACGCATATCATTGGCTTGAGCGAACTGCGCCCCATCTTTTTCAGAGTCTTTACACATACTACGCAGCTTATAAACTCTAAAGTCTTTATTGCCCAACCCAACTCGCTCTTGAATAAAAAACATCGAGCCAGCGCTTTCCAGCTTAATAACAATCCCAGTAATAAACATCACCGGAACCCAAAACGGCGCGGCCAGTAAAACAACTGCAACATCCAAAAAACGTTTAAAAGCAGAATACAAACCAGACGGCAAAAGCGAACCAAAAATATTCTCTGACAAGTGATCCACTTTAACTCGACC
>JAAYTE010000297.1 GCA_012518175.1 Gammaproteobacteria bacterium
AATAACATCATGGTCAAGTACCGCGATGAGCAGAGTTTAGCCAGTAAGATTCGCCGCCAGCTGATTGCCACTGACCCACGACATTGGCCTGATGCCGTGGATTTAGCCCAAAACTTGTTTATGTCAGTCTCTACCCTGCAGCGTCGTCTCAATGAAGAAGGTCAAAGTTATCAACGACTTAAGGATGCAGTACGCAGTTCTTTGGCGGTTAAGTGGTTGGCCGACGAGTCTTATACTTTTGTCGATATCGCCAGTGCTCTCGGCTTTGCCGACGTCAGTACTTTCTACAAGGCGTTTCGTAAGTGGACTGGCACACAGCCCAGTCATTACCGTGCATTGCTGCTTGATAAAAACCAATAATTGGCAAAAACGTTCAAGCATTTTGAGGTATTTTGCTATTGCTTCCAAAGCTGGCTGGGGCTGAGTATCAAGGCCAGCACCTTACAATGTTAACAATAATAAAAGTTGGAGCATGCCATGACTTTGGTTAAACGCGATATTTTTGAAGCTGCAAAAAACTTTGATTTTGACGCCACTGTGCGCGCCGCGATTAGTGGTGATTTTACTGCGATGAACGCCTGTTACGAGTGCTGTGATCGCCACGCAGACGGCGATGCCATTGCCTTAATCCAAGAAAACGCCGACGGCAGTTCCAGCCGTCATACCTATGCGGAACTGCGCGATCAGTCGGCGCAATTTGCCCACTACCTTACCCAGCAAGGTATCCAAGCTGGCGATATAGTTGCGGGTTTATTGCCACGTGGGCATGCCCTAATTGTGACTATTTTAGCCACATGGCGCATTGGCGCAGTGTATCAGCCACTTTTTACCGCTTTTGGGCCTAAAGCCATTGAGCACCGTATACAGACTTCAGGCGCAAAACTGGTGGTCAGTGATGTGGCGAACCGCAGCAAACTACTGGAAGTGGAGCAGTGCCCAGCGGTGATGACGGTCGCTGATGCCCAAGGCCAAGGCTTGGAAGCAGGTGATGCCGACTTTTGGCAGTCAATTGCCACCTTATCAACGGATTTTGCTCCAGTTATGCGCAGCGGCAATGATCCGTTTTTGATGATGTTTACTTCCGGTACCACAGGTTTAGCCAAGCCTTTAGAGGTGCCATTGCGTGCCATAGTGGCATTCCAGCGCTATATGATTGATGCGGTGGGCTTGCGCGCAGAAGATTCATTCTGGAACGTGGCTGATCCGGGCTGGGCCTACGGATTGTATTTTGGTATTACCGGGCCAATGTCGATGGGCTTGCCGGTGCTATCAGTGGACGGTTTGTTCAATCTGGAGCGCTGCTTAGAAATTGCGAAAAAATACAATGTCACCAATTTAGCTGGCGCGCCGACCGTGTTCCGCATGCTGATTGCTGCCGGTGAAAAAGTCGCCGATCAGTGGAAAGGCCAGCTGCGTGTGGTCAGCAGTGCCGGTGAGCCGTTGAACCCAGAAGTGATTCGCTGGTTTAAAGAGCATTTAGATGCGCCGATCAATGACCATTACGGTCAAACTGAAATGGGCATGGTGTTGTGTAACCACCATAACCTAGCGCACCCGATGCACATGGGCGCAGCCGGTTACGCTTCGCCAGGACACCGCGTCGTGGTGGTCAATGAGGAAACTTTAGAAGAGTTGCCCGCTGGCCAGCCCGGGATTTTGTCGGTGGATGTGGAAAACTCGCCGATGTTCTGGTTTAACGGCTATAAAGATATGGAAACCACCTCATTTAAAGGCCGCTACTACTTAACCGGTGATACTGCTGAGCTGAACACTGATGGCAGTATCAGCTTTGTTGGACGCTCGGATGATGTGATCAGCACCTCAGGATACCGCGTGGGGCCTTTTGATGTGGAAAGCGCTTTGTTAGAGCACCCTGCAGTGATTGAAGCTGCGGTAGTGGGTAAGCCGGATAAACAGCGCAATGAAATCATTAAAGCCTTTGTGATTTTGCAAGAAGGCTATGAGGGCACGCTGGAGTTGGCCGAAGAGCTGCGTTTGCATGTGCGCAATCGTTTGGCTGCACATGCCTATCCCCGTGAAATTGAGTTTCCTGAGGAGCTGCCGAAAACCCCAAGTGGCAAAGTGCAGCGCTTTATTTTACGGATCAATGAAATTAATAAATACAACGAACAACAAGAAGCTAAGCAAGCCGTTAGCTAATTTTAAGGATGTCGTATGCGTGTAGCTGAACATACATTTGTAATCACCGGTGGCGCCTCTGGGTTAGGTGCCGCCACTGCTCAGCATTTAGTCGCCCAAGGTGCGGCAGTGGTGCTGCTGGATATTAATCAGTCAGCAGTTGAGGCGGCAGCTCAGCGTTTAGGTAATAAGGCGTTGGGACTGGCTTGTGATATTTGTGATGCTGAGCAAGTGCAGCAGGCACTGGACGCTGCGGTGCAGCAGTTTGGCGCCCTGCATGGCTTAATTAATTGTGCTGGAATTGTTGGCGCGCAGCGGATTCTCGGCCGTAAAGGCCCGCATGATCTGGATGATTTTGCCCGTGTGCTCAACATTAACGTCATTGGCAGCTTCAATGTGCTGCGTTTAACCGCGCAA
Source organism: Gammaproteobacteria bacterium (assembly GCA_012518175.1). Lineage (GTDB taxonomy): Bacteria > Pseudomonadota > Gammaproteobacteria > Pseudomonadales > Pseudomonadaceae > Denitrificimonas. The sequence goes on from JAAYTE010000297.1 coordinate 2,557, forward strand.
GTGCTGGCGAACAATGCAGCCAATGCCCAAGGTGAACGTGGGGTGATTATTAATACCGCATCCATTGCGGCCTATGATGGTCAA
>JAAYTE010000298.1 GCA_012518175.1 Gammaproteobacteria bacterium
CAGCTTTAATACGGTTAGTGGGGTAGTGTGATGAAACGTTCATTGATGGTGATAAGTCTAACTGCAGCAGCGCTGGTAACAGGTTGTATGCCGGTGCCGCCTAAACCAAATGATCCTTACTATGCGCCGGTTTTACCGCGTACGCCGCTGCCTGCCACGCAAACCAATGGTGCTATTTACCAAGCCGACTTTGACACCAATTACTTTACTGACCGCAAAGCCTTTCGCGTGGGTGACATTATTACCATTAGCTTAAATGAGCGCACCCAAGCCAGTAAAAATGCCAACTCGCAGATTCAAAAAGACAGCAATACTGATATCGGCGTGCCCAATATTTTAGGTATGGCCATTTCGCCGAAAAACCCGTTGTCGGGCTTGAGCGCTTTGGGGATGACCAACGATCGGCTCAGTTTAGAAGCAGGTTACGACGCTAAACGCTCTACTAAAGGCTCAGGGCAGTCTGGGCAAAGCAATAGCCTATCGGGCTCGATTACCGTGACCATCGCCGAGGTTTATCCCAATGGTGTGTTGGCGGTACGCGGTGAAAAATGGTTAACCCTTAACACCGGTGATGAGCTGGTGCGTATTTCTGGAATTGTACGTGCAGATGACATCAGCACCGATAACGTCGTCTCGTCGACCCGCATTGCCGATGCCCGCATTACCTACTCAGGTACCGGTGCTTTTGCCAATGCCAGTCAGCCAGGCTGGTTAGACCGTTTCTTTCTTAGCCCAATGTGGCCCTTCTAAAGGTAGGACAAACTATGCCTAAGTATTTAATTGCCTGCCTACTAGCTTTGCTGTGTAGCGGTTTAGCGCACGCCGAACGACTGAAGGATCTGGCCACTATTCAAGGTGTGCGTAGCAACCAGTTGATTGGTTATGGCTTGGTGGTGGGGCTCAATGGCAGTGGTGACCAAACCACACAAACCCCCTTTACCGTACAAACCTTTAACAACATGCTTTCGCAGTTTGGTATTAAAGTGCCGCCAGGTGGCAACGTGCAGTTGAAAAACGTTGCCGCGGTTTCCATTCATGCTGAGCTGCCAGCTTTTGCGCGCCCGGGGCAAACTATTGATATCACCGTATCGTCGATCGGTAACGCAAAAAGCTTGCGCGGTGGTAGCTTGCTGATGACCCCACTAAAAGGGATTGATGGCAACGTGTACGCCATTGCTCAGGGTAACTTGGTGGTTGGCGGGTTTGACGCCGGTGGTGCTGATGGCTCACGCATTACCGTCAACATTCCGTCAGCGGGACGCATCCCTTCTGGAGCCACGGTGGAGCGCGCAGTGCCGAGCGGCTTTAATCAAGGCGACTACCTGACCTTAAACCTCAACAGCCCAGACTTTACTACGGCAAAAAATATCGTTGATAAACTCAATGACATGTTAGGTCCGCAAGTTGCACAGGCCATGGATGCTGGCTCAATCCGCGTGGCTGCGCCGTCTGATCCAAATCAGCGCGTGGACTACTTATCCATTATCGAAAACTTAGAAATTGAAGCTGGCCAAGCGGTGGCAAAAGTCATCATTAATGCTCGTACTGGCACCATTGTTATTGGTCAAAATGTGCGGGTTCAGCCTGCGGCAGTCACGCACGGCAGCTTAACTGTAGTCATCACCGAAGATCCTATTGTCAGCCAGCCGGAAGCCTTCTCTGGAGGCGAAACAGCCATAGTGCCGCGCTCTAGAGTGAATGCCATCGAAGAGGCGAAGCCAATGTTTAAATTTGGTCCGGGCACAACCTTAGATGAAATTGTCCGCGCCGTGAACCAAGTGGGGGCGGCTCCTTCTGACTTAATGGCAATTCTTGAGGCTCTTAAACAAGCCGGCGCGCTACAAGCCGACCTGATTGTGATTTGAGGATAAAGTTATGAACTTACACAGCAGCAGCGTAGCCGATAGTGGCGCTTATACTGACTTAAACCGCCTGCACCAGCTGAAGGTGGGTGAAGGCCGTGATAGCGAAGCCAATATCCGTAAAGTCGCGCAAGAGTTCGAATCATTGTTTCTTAGCGAAATGATGAAAGCGATGCGGGCTGCCGGTGATGTGTTGGCTGACGATAACTTTATGAACAGCAATGAAAGCAAAACCTACCGCGATATGTACGACCAGCAGTTGTCGCTGACATTGTCGCAAGGTAAGGGCATGGGGATGGCGGATGTTTTGACCCGCCAGCTGTCACAAGCACCTAAGCCCAGCACTGCAAACCCCTTTACCCAAGAAATTGTTAGCCCAGCGGCAGCGCCGGCCACACAGGCAGTGCCAGCCAAAGTCAATGTGGCGCTAGATCGGCAGCGTGATGATACCGCACTGCTTAATCAGCGCCGTTTAGCCTTACCAGTGACCGCAGCAGGGCGCGCTTTAGCAGGGCTTGGAACAGCCGCGCAAGGCTCTTTTGCCAATAACCTTGGCCAACAGAGTGCACGAGAAGCGCAAAACTTTCAGGTCGCAAAAAGTTACCCAGCTGCCGAAAAAAATACTTTAGCAACAGCCAATGCTGTCGATATAAACCGTAAGCAATTTGCTTCGCCGGAAGAGTTTGTCGCGACGATGTTGCCCATGGCTGAGCAGGCGGCAAAAAAACTGGGCGTTGATCCCCGTTATTTAGTCGCGCAAGCAGCTTTGGAAACAGGTTGGGGTAAATCCATTATCCGCGGCAGTGAAGGTGGCAGCAGCCACAACTTATTTGGCATCAAAGCCCATGGTTGGGGTGGCGGCTCTACCCAAGTGACGACATCTGAATATGTGCAAGGTGTCAAAGTGAAAGAGAAAGCAGATTTTCGTAGCTATGCTTCATTTGAGCAAAGCTTTAATGACTACGTGGATTTTTTACAAAGCAATGGTCGTTATCGACAAGCATTGCAAGCGACTGCCAACCCTGAGCGCTTTGTCAGTGAATTGCAGCAAGCAGGGTATGCAACTGATCCACAATATGCGCGCAAAATATCGCAAATTGCGCAGAAAGTGCAGACTTATCAGCAGGTGGCTAGCGTCGAACAGCCACGTACGAATGTACGGGCGTGAGGTGAATTATGTCTGATTTATTAAGTATTGGATTATCTGGGTTAAGTGCCGCAAAAACCAATTTGTCGGTGACAGGGCACAATATTACCAATATCAACACCCCAGGTTACAGCCGTCAGGATACTGTGCAAACCACACGTCCGGCGCAGTTTACCGGTGCGGGCTATATTGGCTCAGGCACCACCTTGGTGGATATTCGCCGCAGCTATAATGAGTTTTTAACCGCTCAGGTGCGCTCCAGTACCACCCTGAACAGCGATGTGAAAGCGTATAAAAGCCAAATTGACCAGCTCGATAGCTTATTAGCTGGCACCACCACAGGTGTCACACCGTCATTGCAGGCTTTTTTCTCGGCTACGCAAACTGCAGCAGAAGACCCCGCCAATATTCCCGCGCGCCAGTTAGTCTTAGCCGAAGCCGAAGGGCTTGCCCGCCGCTTTAATGGCATTTATGAAAACGTTAACTCGCAAAACAGCTTTATTAACAAGCAGTTGGTGACCACTACGGATCAAATTAACCGTTTAGCACAAACGATCGGTAGCCTTAACGCAGCCATTACCAGCGCCGGTACCAATGGCCAGCAGCCCAATGATTTGCTGGATGAGCGCGATGAAGCGGTGCGACAGTTGTCTGCTTATATTGGTGTGTCAGTGGTGGTGCAAGATGACAACAGCTTTAACCTTTCGGTAGGCAGTGGTCAGCCGTTAGTGGTTGGCGGCACGGTGAATAAATTAGAAGCAGTACCCGGCCGTGGTGATCCCACTAAGTTTGAAGTGGACTTTATCAGTGGCGGTTCGCGACAAAATATCACCAACAGCATTAGTGGCGGTGAAGTGGGCGGCTTGCTGCGCTACCGTGAAGATGCATTAGACCCAACCCTCAACGCTTTAGGTCGCTTAGCAATGAGCATCAGCTCAGAAGTGAACAGCCAACTAGGGCAGGGTTTAGACCTGAAAGGGCAAGTGGGCGTTGGTTTATTTGGTGACATTAACGACCCTAAGCTCACTGAACTGCGCGTGCGGCCCATGGCTGGCAATATCAGTGATGCCAGCGGTGCCATGACGATCACTAACACTCAGTTACTGACAACCAGTGATTACCGACTTGAATTTGACGGCACCAATTACAGCGCCCATCGCTTAAGTGATGGTGCTGCCATGAACGTGGTGGTGGGAGCCAATGGTGAGCTGAGCTTCACCGATAATAGCGGCCGTGATCAGGGCATTAGCCTAAAAATGAGTAACCGACCGGCACCTGTGGCGGGCGATCGCTTTATTCTTGAGCCAACCCGCCGCGGCGCTACAGATATTTCTGTGCAATTGGATCAGGCCGATCAACTGGCTTTTGCCGGACCTTTCAAAGCTGGAGCTGATTTACAAAACAAAGGTAACGGCAGCATTGGCCAGCCATCGGTAGAAATGGCGCTTAATCCAGACAACTTGCCGCAAGCTAACTTTGTTACAGAGACTCTAAACCTCGATAACCTCAAGGCTGTTGGTGAGTTGAAGTTGTCCTATAACCAAACAACACAAAAAATTGAGTTTGTTAATTTGCCGCCAGGCGTAACCATCACTGGCGTACCTGTTGAAGGCCAACCTGCACCGGGAGCGATTACCGAGCTGGACTTTACTTCAGGACAAACCAACCAGCTCAGTTATGCCATTGAAGTGGACGTGGGCGGTGTCAAACAAAGCTACACCATCAACCAAACCCTTAGTGGTCGCCCAGAAAATGGTGATAAATTTACCGTTAGCTTTAACCAAAATGGCGTTTCAGATAACCGCAACGCCCTCAAGCTGGCTGACTTGCAAAACCAGCAAGTGATTGGTGTGGATGCCAGTATTAAAGGCATCAGCACTGGGGTGAGCTTTAACGATGCCTATGGCGATACTGTTGAGCGCGTGGGCACTTTAACCGCCCAAGCACGGCAAGATGAAGTGGCCACGGGGGCGATTTTAAAGCAGTCAACGGACAACCGTAACTCGCTGTCAGCAGTGAACTTGGATGAGGAAGCGGCCAAACTGATTCAATTTGAACAATATTACAATGCGTCAGCACAAGTTATTCAAGTTGCGCGCTCATTGTTCGATACATTGATCAATGCATTTAGATAATTTGCGGCTGCCCTCCAGCAGTCAGAAATATTAGGAGTCAGGCAATGCGTATTTCAAGCCTACAAGCGTTTCAAAACGGTATTCAGGGCATACAGCGTAATTACGCTGCGGCCATTCGTACCAATGAACAGATCAGTTCCGGTAACCGTATTTTAACGCCGGCCGATGATCCTGTTGCCGCAGTCCGCCTAATGCAGCTTGAACAGCAGCAAAATATGCTTGGCCAGTACAAAAATAACCTCACTGCGGCCAACAACAGCTTGGCGCAAGAGGAATCCACACTGAACTCAGTCAACACCATTATGCAGCGTGTGCGGGAGTTGGCCGGAGAAGCTGGAAACGGTGCGCTCAGCCAGAGTGATCGTCAGTCGATTGCCGCTGAGTTACGTGAGCGCGAAGACGAGCTGCTCGGCTTAATGAACTCGCGCAACGCCCGTGGTGAGTATTTATTCTCTGGTTTTCAGGGCAAAACCCAGCCATTTGTTCGCCAAGACGATGGTAGCTTTTCTTATGAGGGTGATGAAGGGCAGCGCCAGTTACAGATTGCCAGTTCGCTGAATGTAGCGATCAGCGACAGTGGTAAGAAAATTTTTGAAAACATTCCCAATGCGGCACGCTTAGACGCCGACTTAACCAGCACGCCCGGCTCAACTTTGGCAGTTTCAGCCCCATTGGTGCAGGATGAAGTGGCGTTTGCTGGCAGCCCTGCGTTTCCAAGTGGCGGTATTGAAATTCAATTTACTGCGCCACCGGGCAATCCAAAAGAGTACACCATTTATGATGGTGCAACGCCTGTGCAAACAGGGGTCATGGACGATGATGATAAACGTCAAGACACCATTGTCTTTCGTGGCGTGATAATGCATTTTGATGGCGTGCCAGCCGGTGGCGAAACAATCAGCGTAACCGCAGACCCAGCCCGTGAAAAACAAGGCGTACTGGATACCATCCACCAGCTGCGTATGGCTTTAGAAGACAATCCCGACAGCCCTGAAGGCAATCGTGCTACTCGCGATGCAGTAGCGGCAGCGCTGACCAATATCGATCACGCCATGGTGGTGATTGACGGCACCCGTGGTGACATAGGTGCGCGCATGAACGTAATCGCAACCACACTCACCGACAACGAAGATGTGACCCTAGTAAACAAAAGCGTACAGGCAGAGCTGCAAGAAGTGGATTACCCAGAAGCCTTATCTAAGCTGGCTTTCCAAAGCGTAATTCTCGAAGCTGCGCAAATGAGTTTTGTGAAGGTCAGTCAGTTGAATTTGTTTGATAAGATTCGGTGATTTGCACAAATCTAAGGTGCAACAAGCTAACCCTGCTCTAAATAAAGCATGGTTAGTGCGTTAAAGAGCAGTAGGTTAAATAGCTAAAAAAGATTTCAAAAAAATTAAAGTTATTTGCCAAGCCGACGATATAGAGAGTGAATGCAACATAACTGGGCAATATAGAGTTAACAGTTGAAAGCTCGCACCCAGTTAGAATTTTGATTAGCCCCTGGAGGCATATACCATGGCACTTTCTGTTAATACTAACGTTTCTGCGCTCAACACTCAGCGTAACCTAAACTCTTCATCGGGCGCTTTAGCGACTTCTTTACAGCGTCTTTCCACTGGTTCGCGCATTAACAGTGCTAAAGACGATGCCGCAGGCCTGCAAATTGCCAACCGTTTAACCAGTCAGGTGAATGGTTTAAACATCGCCGTTAAAAACTCCAACGATGGTATCTCGATGGCGCAAACTGCTGAAGGTGCGTTGGAGCAATCCACCAGTATTTTGCAGCGTATG
>JAAYTE010000299.1 GCA_012518175.1 Gammaproteobacteria bacterium
CCCAAGTGGAATAAAATATCTTGGGTACGGCCCACTGAAAAGGCTGGGATCATCACGTTGCCGCCGTCCTCATGGGCTTTTTGTAGAATCTGCGCCAGCTCATCCAAAGTGTCTTCATTGCAGCGGTGATCACGGTCACCGTAAGTGGATTCCAGCAATAAAACATCAGCGTGCTTAAGAATCGTTGGCGACTTCATCAAGGGCGAGCAGGTGCTGCCCAAGTCACCGGAAAACACCAGCGTACGCACGCTATCATTGGGTTCGGTAAACTCTAATTTAACGACCGCTGAGCCAATAATATGGCCCGCATCATGGAAAGAGACTTTAACGCCCGGCACAATTTCTGTGGGCGTTTCGTAATCAACAGCGCGGCGCTGCTTAAGTACACGTTCTGCATCTTTACTGACGTACAGCGGTTTGATGGCTTTTTTGCCGCGGCGCGCGCGCCAGCGGTTTTCCCATTCGGCATCTTTTTCTTGAATATGCGCCGAGTCCAGCAGCATCAGCTCCATCAGTTCGCAGGTGGCATCAGTGGCATAAATAGGGCCACGGAAACCTTCGGAGACTAAACGGGGTAACATACCACTGTGATCAATGTGCGCATGGGAAATAACAACCGCATCAATGTGTTCAGGATTAAAAGAGAAAGCCGAGCGGGGCGCGTTATCATTGTCATTATTATTAGTATCGCCACCTTGCTGCATGCCACATTCAAGTAGAATGTTCTTTTTGTCATAGGTTTCGATGAGGTAGCAGGATCCAGTAACTTGTTGGATCGCGCCTAGAAAATTAAGTAAGGCCATGAAATTTCCTTCTTGGCTGTGTGAATAGAATAGTACCGAGTGAACAGTTATTGATGGTTATCATGATACCCTTATCTGGCCGTCTTTATACTGCACCACATTCGAGTTAACGGAGTATTAATATGCATCAGATTTTGCCGAGCCAAGCAGATTTAAACGAGCACGCTAAAACTGAACCTGCGTTTGCACAATGGCAAAAGGGCTATGGCCCGATCGAACACACAGCGGAAACTCAAGCCGCAGTATATCGACTTGCTCACCAGCTCGTGCAAACTGGCAAGCAGCCAGACCTCTCTACTGTATACCGTGTGCTGAGGGCTTTGGATAAAATCACGGCGGCAGGGATGTCATTGGTGGTTCACATGACCTACGCCAATAAAATCCATCTAGACGGCAGTCCATTGACCGCTGATGAGTTTAAAGTTCAACCCGAGGGCCACACCGGCGGTGCGTTAAATATGGTGCCAGGCTACGCTGCTTATATGGCGCTGAATGCTTTGACCGGAGAAACTCGTGGTTGGTTAATGGGGCAGGGCCACAGTGTTGCCGCCATTGAAGCGCTAAACGTATTGCTGGGTAACCTGCACCCTGAGCAAGAGGCAGCTTACGGTGATGGTGAAGAAGGTATTAATCGTTTATTACAAGATTTTTACAGCTATGCCATTGCCGCCGATGGCTCCATGGCTGCGCCATTGGGCAGTCACGTTAACCCGCACACAGCTGGTGGGATTATTGAAGGGGGTTACTTAGGTTTTGCTGAGTTGCAATATGCACACATGCCTTTGCCCGGTGAAAAACTGGTGGCTTTTTTATCCGATGGTGCCGCCGAAGAGCAGCGCGGCAGTGATTGGATTCCACGCTGGTGGCGCGCTGAAGATTGCGGCCCAGCGTTACCCATTATGATTGCCAACGGTCGCCGTATTGAACAGCGTA
>JAAYTE010000049.1 GCA_012518175.1 Gammaproteobacteria bacterium
CAAACGATGCGCCAATTCTGCTTAACGGCTTTTCTGGTAACCAAGGTAAACGCAAAAACAAATCCACCCGCAGTAACCCCACAGAAACCAGTAAGTTTGATTTTGCCGGTGTTAATTACAACTGGGGTGATACAGGTTTAAGCACGGGTTATAACTTTGCTAACTTTGATGGCGCTTACAAGCAGCACATTGTTAACGGTGTTTACACCTTAGCTATCGACGATAACCAGTCATTAAAAGCTGATTTGCGCTATGCGAAAACCAGCGAAGATGCGAAGAGTGGCATCGATAACAAAGCCATATCCAGCATGCTGACATATAGCTTAGGCCACAGCAGTTTTGGCTTGGGTTACCAGAAAATGTCTGGGGATACTGGCTATGCCTACATTGAGCTAACCGACCCCTTCCTGACCAACTATGTACAAATCCGTGACTTTGCTGCCACTGATGAAAAATCTTGGCAAGCTCGTTATGACTATAATTTTGCTGGCTTAGGTATTCCTGGCCTCAATCTAATGACGCGCTATATTCGCGGTAATAACATTTACATGGGCGCAGGCCAATCACGTGGTAAAGAGTGGGAGCGTGACACCGATATTTCCTATGTCATCCAAGAAGGTCCTCTAAAAAACCTAGGTATCAAATGGCGTAATGCGACCTTACGCTCTGATTTATCTGGAAAGATTGATGAGAACCGTCTAATCGTTAATTACACTATCCCCCTAATGTAAGCCGTAATCCCTGTGTTAAATAAACCTGCTTTTAAGCAGGTTTATTTTTTTGAGATATAGTATGTTTGTAAGTGAACTAAATGCAGTTAGGATGTTTCCAATCCAGTGCAATTATTAAGTTCTTTTTTTGGAGTAAACGAATCATGGCTAAGAAAGATACAGGTAGCGATCAACTACTCAATGAATTTAAAGCGTTAGTCTCTGATACGGAAGAGTTGCTGCAACACTCTGTTGAATTGACCGGCGACAAAGCTGAAGAGCTGCGCGGGCAAATCAACTCCAGCCTGCAGCGTGCACGTAAAGCCTTGAGCTCTACTGAGCAGGCATTACTTGAGCGCGGTAAAGTTGCACTGCATACCAGTGAGGAATATGTCCGTGAGCACCCACTGCAGTCTTTAGCAATTGGTGCTGGCGTTGGTTTTTTACTGGGTCTACTGGTGTCTAGGCGCTAAGTATGACGGATAAAAGCTTTTCAGATACCTCGCGGCGCTTAGGCGCTGCGACTTTGGATTTACTCAGCGATCACGCTGAGTTATTCGCCATCGAACTCCAAGAACAAAAACACCACAGTAGCCAACAACTGATTTGGTTCGGTATTACTGCTGCTTGTGCGTTTATGTTGTTCTTACTGCTCAATGCTTTACTGATTGTGTTGCTCTGGGAGTATTACGCCCACGGATTACTCATTGCCATGTCGATATTTTATGCATGTATCGGCGCACTGTGTATTTGGCGGATAAAATCACTCCAGCAGCATGCGCAAGCACCCTTTAGCGCCTCATTGCAGGAACTCAAAAAAACCAAAGAGCAGTTATTACCATGACATCCAAAAAGCTAAAAGATGATCCTATTGCCTTGCGCAAACAGCTGATTCAAATGCGTTTGGAGCTGAACCGGCAAAGAATCCACCACGAAAGCATTGTACTGCTCGAACCAGTGGCAAAGTTACGCGGTCTCAAACAGCGTTTTAATCAAGGCGCAACGCCTTTACTCGCTGTTGCTGGAGTAACTCTGGTCAGTTTTTTTATGGCACGCAACCGCAGGTCGGCCAGCAGCTTGATGCCAGTAGTGAAAATTGCTGCCAGCCTGCTGCCTTTATTTGTTGGCAAATCAGAGACGAATGAAGCAAACAAATCATAGACTGAGTAGATGAAACAAACCTCGCTATGCGAACAGCGCTCATTTGCAATTCACCACTTGAGGGTATGCAATGGATTGGCAGCAACTATTAAACCGCGAACGTTTAGGCAAAACATCACACAGTTCAGAAGAGCTCGGCCGCAGCCCTTTTCACAAAGATCATGACCGCATTATTTTCTCTGGTGCTTTTCGTCGATTAGGGCGCAAAACTCAAGTCCACCCTGTCTCCAGCAATGATCATATTCACACGCGCCTCACCCACTCACTAGAAGTGAGTTGCGTCGGCCGCTCCTTGGCCATGCGTGTGGCAGAAATGATTCGCCCTGCACTACCACAGTGGTGTGAACCAAGTGACCTGGGCATGATCGTGCAGTCTGCGTGTTTAGCTCACGATATTGGTAACCCGCCCTTTGGCCACTCTGGTGAGGATGCTATTCGCCATTGGTTTCAGCAAGCCGCTCACAATGGCTGGCTGGATAGCATACCGGCCGAACAACGCGAGGACTTCTTGAATTTTGAGGGTAATGCGCAAGGTTTTCGGGTTTTAACTCAGCTTGAATACCATCAGTTTGATGGTGGCATGCGTTTAACCTACGCAACCTTAGGTGCTTTTTCTAAATACCCCTGGAGTTCCAAATACGCCAACGCAGAAGGCTATAAAAAGCATAAGTTTGGCAGCTATCAAAGTGAACTGCCGCTGCTTGAACAAATTGCCAACAAGCTCGGTATTCCCAAACTGGATAACGAGCGCTGGGCTCGCCACCCTTTGGTGTATTTAGTCGAAGCTGCCGATGACATTTGCTATGGCTTAATTGATTTAGAAGACGGTATCGAAATGGAGCTGCTGGAGTACCGCGAGGTGGAAGCGCTTCTGCTTGACTTGGTCGGTGATGACCTACCAGAAACCTACCGCCAACTAGGCCCCAATGACTCGCGTCGCCGTAAACTGGCAATCTTGCGGGGTAAAGCCATTGAGCACCTAACAAACGCAGCAGCACAGGCCTTTGTGGAGCAGCAGCCTGCGTTAATGGCTGGCACTTTAGCAGGCGACCTGGTCGAGCATATGCACGGCCCAGCTAAAACCTGCGTGATTAATGCGAAAGCATTAGCCCGCGAGAAAATCTTCCAGGATAAGCGCAAGACGTTGCACGAGATCGGAGCCTATACCACCTTAGAAATACTGCTAAATGCATTTTGCGGCGCAGCCCTCGAGCAACATACTCAAGGTACATTGTCTTTTAAAAACAGGCGTATCTTTGACTTACTCGGCCAAGCTGCACCGCAAGCAGACTGGCCACTGTACAAGTCCTTTATGCGCATTATAGATTTTATCGGTGGGATGACAGATAGCTATGCCACAGAAATGGCGCGAGAAATGACAGGCCGCTCCAGCCCAATGTAACGATACAAAAGTAACCGCTCCAAACAGCCAGCAGCTCTACTGACCCGCCCATTGACGGGCGGGTTTAGTAAGTCTATCGAGCAATACTGCAGCGCTTGGCTTCTGCGTCCTGATGATAGATTACGAAGCTTTAGCTAACTCTTCACTTGGCGAAACAGCTAGATCTGTACCTGCTGTAGCGTTTTTCAAGGTCTTAATCTCTTGCTCACAAGCTTTAAGTTGCTTCGCTTGCTTATTACAGCGCATGCGTAAGCGCTGTTGTGGCCACCAAGAAATGAGCGGGCCAAGTAATAGCCCTAAAACAAAGGCGCTCATGACAAATAATGCAAGCGGTAACTGAGGTGTCTGCCAATCTAAAAACATTAATTGCGTTGGTGTGCGGTTCTCTAAAACAAAAAAGACCACAGCAGCGGCAAGCGCTAAGGCAATAATAAGTACCAACAAGCGTTTAAAACTTCGCATAAGACCCTCTATAGTCGCGCACGTAATTGAACAACAGATTATCCATCATTAACCCTATCGCGCAACTCTTTGCCCGGTTTAAAGTGCGGAACATATTTACCCGGTAGCTCAACACTTTCCCCAGTTTTCGGATTACGCCCAACTCGTGGTGCTCGGTAGTTCACCGAGAAACTGCCAAAACCCCGCACCTCGATGCGCGTACCTGAAGCCAATACTTGCGTCATGTGTTCCAACATAGCTTTCACTGCCAGCTCAACATCACGCACAGACAGATGCTCTTGTCGATCAACAATACGCTCGATTAATTCGGATTTATTCATTATTTTCCCTTTTTTATCAAGCATCTAGCAGTTTTTAGCATGCTTACTTGAATTTGAACAGGGCGATCTGATGAATTACTAGTGAAATGTGCACTTTGTGAGCTTTTAAAGCAAAAAAACCAGTATCAGCTTGTGACTGGTACTGGTTTTTTTAAGATCCTTAATCAACTAACTTAAGGATATAAGAGAGGTATTCCAGATTAAACTAGGATCATCTAGCTTAATCCTGTGCAGATAAACCACACTAATAAGCTTTTGCATGGTAATACTTAAGCTTTTGCAGCGGCGTAAATATTAAGACTTATCAGTCACTTTAGCTATTTGACTAAAGTCGCCCTACGCAGCAAGGCAATTAATAGTAAGCGTTTTCTGTGATGCTGTGGTCTGTCACATCACGCACACCTTTCACTTCCGGAATACGCGCCATTAAAGTTTTTTCGATACCTTCTTTGAGGGTGTAATCTGCTTGACCACAACCTTGGCAACCACCACCAAACTGTAAAATCAAAATACCTTCATCGATATCAATCAGACTCACCTCACCACCGTGACTGGCTAAGCCTGGATTGATTTCTGTTTGCAGGTAATAGTTTACCCGCTCCGATAAAGGGCTGTCCTCGCTGACCATCGGCACCTTAGCATTAGGGGCTTTAATCGTCAGTTGGCCACCCATACGGTCAGTGGCGTAATCCACCACAGCATCTTCTAGGTAAGGTTCGCTTAAGGCATCAATCCATGCAGTAAAGGCTGGCAAAACCAAGGGGGTGTCTTCGGGCTTCTGCTCTTCTGGCTTACAGTAAGCTATGCAGGTTTCAGCATAGGTTGTACCCGGTTGAGTGATAAACACACGAATCCCAATACCTGGGGTGTCTTGGCTTTTTAACAGCTCGCTCAAATAGGTTTGTGCAGCTTCAGTAATATTAATCGTACTCATGGTAACTCCTCACAATCATGTACACAGTGTACGCTAGTTGGCC
>JAAYTE010000005.1 GCA_012518175.1 Gammaproteobacteria bacterium
CAATTGCTCAACTGCCAGATACAAAAAAGCCCCGTATAACTACGAGGCTTTCTTTTAACTGGTGCCGGCACCAAGAGTCGAACTCGGGACCTACTGATTACAAGTCAGTTGCTCTACCAACTGAGCTATACCGGCAATGGCGGCCATTATATAGATTACAGATACCTTGTAAAGCCTTTCTGTAATTATTTTTAATCTGTGCAAATTCAAGTGCTTAGCGAGGCTGGCTGGAATAGACGCAGACCTGAAAACACTTGCACTCTAAGCTCAGTTTACAGTGCGCTGTGCCAGCAATAAAAGATTGCGCGGGGTTAGCGCACTGGCACAAAACTCACCCAAGGCCACAGTAAAACCCTGCTCCTGCAAAAACAGCGCTTGATCTATTACCAACCACAACTCTAGCGGTCGCCGAAATAAGCCGCGCACCAACTCCAGGTTTCGCACCTCTGCTAAACGCTGCCAGCCCTGCGCCTCCAGCGCTGACCAATCTTGCTGCGGCACCGGCGGCAACTCTTTTAGTGCGGCCAAATCAAGACACCACTGAGCAAAAGACTTGTTAAACCACTGCGCGGACAAGGATGGGGTGGGCAAATAGGCATCAACGCCACGCAACTTGCGCTGCAACCCATCAAACGCTAAACGCCAAGCCATGGACTGATCACGCAAACGCCGCTCGCGAGCACTGGCGGTGACTGTCGCCAATAAAGGCAGAGCAAGATCATCACGCTGCAAGTCCAGTGCGGAGGCTTGCCCTAACTTAGATAGCGGCTGATAGCCCTCTGCTAACGTGCGGTTATAACAACAGGGGGCTAAAGCCAGTGCCGCAGTATCTTGCCCGCCAACCTGGCGCACTAAATGCGTATGCAAGTCACCGCAGGCATGTAACGCGACAATAGTGTCACTGCGCTGTACAGGTGCAAGACTCGCGGCGCTCATAACATCACACAGACTGTGCTGTGCCTGAGGTACATACTTGGCACTGATTGCCTGCCCGCTCGCAATCAGCTCTGGATTAAACTCTAAACACTCCAACTCAGCATTAGGCCAAGCCAAGTAACGTCCCAAATGCCCCTTGCCTGCACACCAGTCAAGCCAGCGCTGACTGCGCGCAAAGGGCAGATTAACCGCACCCTGCACAACACTCGCAAAAGCTTCTATTTGCTGCCATTTACGCTCGGCAATCCCACTTTGCATACGCAATGGACGCTGCACCACCTCGGCGGCCGGAAAACGTCCCAAGCGAGAAAGCTGTTCGGCCTGTTCAGCCCAAGCAACAAAGGGTTGTGGTGCTGACAAAATACTGGGATCAAGATGGCTGTTTTCGGCATCCGCTAAGCTGCGCTGGCGTAACCAAGTAGCCAGCTCAGGATAATCCGCTTGCCAGTCTAAACTCTGCTGTATAAAAGGCTTTTCGCGCCAAATACCTTGTTGCGCCAGTAAGAAAGCATCCAGAGCGAAAAAACGCTCAACTAATGCCTCACCAGTGAGTAATGGCGCAATAGCACTCAAGGCTAACGACCCTGTAACGCATCCACGCGCAATTTACGTTCTAGCCAGCGGAAAAACTGCACTAGAACAAAGGTCATGACTAAATAGAACAGTCCTGCGGCAAAGAAGATTTCCACCGGTAAGTAGGTGCGGGCAATAATAGTCCGAGCCATCCCGGTGAGCTCTAATAACGTAATGGTGCTGGCCAGCGAACTGGCTTTAAGCATGAGAATCACCTCATTACTGTAAGCCGGTAAACCAATGCGGGCCGCCCGCGGCAAAGTAATGTGCCACATAGTTTGCCCGCGGCTCATCCCTAGCGCACGCGCAGCTTCAACTTCGCCCGGTGGCACAGCTTGAATCGCACCACGAATAATTTCTGCGATATAAGCAGCGGTGTGCATCGTCATAGCCAATAGCGCACACCAGTAAGGGTCACGCAAATAGGGCCAAAAAACACTTTCACGCACCGCATCAAACTGCGCTAAACCGTAATAAACTAAAAACAACTGTAACAGCAATGGGGTGCCACGGAAAAAGAAAATATAACTAAAAGGCAGTGCACGCACATACCAATGCCGTGACGCTCGCGCCATTCCTAAAGGTATAGCCACCAGCAAGCCAACTACCACAGATATTGCGACCAACTCTAAAGTTAAGTAAGCGCCTTCCAGTAGTTTTGGCAGCCATTTAACAATCACATCCCACTTCATGCTGCGCTCCTTACAAAGCCGCGATTAGCGCGTTTTTCAAAGAAGTGCAAAGCCAGCATGCTTAAAACTGTTAACGATAAATAGATACAAGCAGCCACCATAAAGAAAGTGAATGGTTGCTTCGTCGAGGTCACTGCCACTTGGGCACTGCGCATCACTTCGTTGAGCCCAACAACAGACACTAACGCTGTATCTTTCATTAGAATCATAAAGAGATTGCCCAAACCTGGAATCGCAATTCGCCACATTTGCGGCAACACTAAACGAAATAGAATGCGCGGGCGGGATAAACCAAGGGCCAAACCAGCTTCACGGTGCCCACGAGGAATAGCCAATAAAGCGCCACGAAAGACCTCAGTGGCATAGGCACCAAAACACAAACCTAACGCAATCACCCCAGCGGAAAAAGCGCTGAGTTCCAGCTCAGGGTAACCAATGGCCTCACCCAACTCCCGCACGAAACTGACCGACCCGTAATAAATCAACAAAACCCAGAGCAACTCGGGCACACCACGTACCATGGTCGAGTAAGCATCACCCAACCAGCGTAAAACACGGTACGGCGAGGTTTTCGCTAAGGCACCCGCCAGCCCTAAGACCAGCCCCAAAGCTAAAGAGCACAGCGCCAGCTTAATTGTCATCCAAGCACCAGCAAGCAATGCTGGGCCAAAACCATAGAGTTCAAAGTTCATCAGAAGTACTTGTGTCGGTCGCAAAGTAAAACCGCCACAACAAGGTGGCGGCCTTTACAGTGCAGTCTTAAAATTAATACACGTTAAAAGGGAAGTACTTATCGTTGATGGTTTTGTAAGTACCATCTTCAACAATTTCTTTCAGTGCAGTATTTAAACGCTCACGCAGCTGATCGTCACCTTTGCGCAAGGCAATACCAATTTTGTCATTGTCAAAAACCGGCTCGCCTTTAAACTCAAAGTTGGCGCCAGCATCGCTATTCAGCCATTCCCAGTTCACAAACTTATCAGCTAAGACGCCATCTAAACGGCCTGATTCAAGATCAAGATAGGCATTTTCATTGGTGTCATAAAACTTGATGCTGATGTCATTGCCGAAGTTATCTTCAAGCCAATGACCCGCAATGGTTGCTCGCTGCGCACCAATCACCTTGCCTTTCATGCTTTTCTTATCCAGCTGAAAGTCACTGCTTTTAGGTGCAATAAACTGTAAACCATTGGTGTAATACGGATCGGTAAAATCAACCGCTTGTAAGCGCTCATCGGTGATTGACATCGATGCCGCTAAAAAATCAAACTTCTTCGCATTCAGTGCTGGAATAATGCCATCCCAGTCCGAGGTAACAACAGTGCACTCAGCTTCCATCTTGTCGCACAGTGCTTGTGCAATATCGATATCAAAACCAACCACTGCACCACTGGAGTCAATCAGGTTGAATGGAGGGTAAGCACCTTCAGTACCAATTTTAAGTTTATCTGCTGCAGAGCTGACAGTAGCAAATGACAAACTAGCCGCCGCCACTAAGAGTATTTTTTTATATTTTTTCATGGTTGTTGCCTCAATAGTTATGACTGGACATAAATTGCTTGCACCGCTCAGATTGCGGATTATTAAACACTTGGTCAGGTGTGCCCTGCTCTTCCACTACGCCTTGATGCAAAAATACAATCTCGCTGGACACTTGACGAGCAAAACTCATTTCATGAGTCACTAACAGCATCGTCCTCCCTTCCTCTGCTAGTGCGCGAATCACGCCCAGCACTTCTTGCACCATTTCTGGGTCTAAAGCTGAAGTTGGCTCATCGAACAATATCACTTTTGGCTGCATGGCTAAGGTTCGAGCAATGGCGGCACGCTGCTGTTGCCCACCGGACAATTGGTTGGGATACACGTGACGTTTATCAGCAATCCCAACTTTCGCCAGTAGCTGTTCAGCACTGGCAATCGCCTCATCTTTACTCAAACCCAACACACGCCGCGGTGCCTCGATAATATTATCGAGTACCGTCATGTGTGGCCACAAATTAAAGTTTTGGAAAACAAAACCAACTTGTGTACGTAAACGGTTAATTTGCTCATTACTACTGGCAACCAACTGTCCGTCACGGCCTGCTTGCAGCTGTAACTCTTCACCAGAAAAGAAAATCTGCCCGCAATGAGGGTTTTCAAGCAAATTAATACAACGCAGAAAGGTTGATTTGCCTGATCCGGATGAGCCAAGAATAGATATCACATCGCCATCATTGGCAGTTAACGAAATGCCCTTTAAAACTTCTAACTCGCCATAGCGTTTATGTAAATCGCGTATTTCTAAGGCGGGAATGGCCTCAGCCATAAAATGACCTCTTTGAACGAAGAGTAAGCTTAAAGCAAGCATGCGCTCGGTTAAAAGCAACAGACAATAGCCAAGTATTTATCTGTTTTTGCAACAGATAGCTCGACTGATGATTAATAGAGCTGCGATAGTGCCAGTTTTAGCCGCACTTGAAAAGCACAAGACCGTTACAG
>JAAYTE010000300.1 GCA_012518175.1 Gammaproteobacteria bacterium
ATGCCCGTGAGCCAGAAAAACCTGGCAAATTACGCTTGATGTACGAAGCCAATCCGATGTCGTTTATTATTGAGCAGGCAGGCGGTGTGTCGACCAATGGCCATCAGCGCATTATGGATATTCAGCCCGAATCACTGCATGAGCGCGTGGCGGTCTTCTTAGGCTCCAAAGAAGAAGTGGAACGAGTGACCGGTTACCACACAGAGTAAATAACTCTTTAATAACACGCTGATAGAGCTCGATAGCATTGAGTCCTATCAGTGTTGTTAGTTTCCATTGACCTTAGTCAATGAATGTATACTTTATTGCTAATAATTTAATTTATTGTATATTGTGATGTGTTGGCCGCCCGCTAGGGCCTGCACGATCGGCACGTATAAATTGTGCCGCGCCATGAAAAATTACTATGACTTTGATCAAGGTCTGACAAGATCCGCGCTTGCTAAGCTGCAGTACATATTTCATGTACTAAGGCGAAATCATGCAGGCTATCTCTTTGCAACGAAAAGTATGGGCGAGAATTTCTCTGCTGATACTTTTTTCTGCACTCTTCTTTTATGCGATTGGCTCTGCACAAGCAGCAAACCTAACGACCTTAGAAAAAGGCCGAATTGCCTTAGCGTTCCCACAGCACGGTACTGTTACTGAGCCTGAAGGTGACTTTCAGGTCAGGCGGATTATGTCTGGCGATGAACTGCTAGGTTATGCCTACCAAACTATAAATGTGGTGAATATACCTGCTTATTCGGGCAAGCCGATTAACCTGCAGGTGCTGCTTGATCCGCAAGGGGTGATTCAAGACGCTTATGTTTTAAAACATGAAGAACCTATTTTGTTGATTGGTATTCCCGAGCAGAAGCTGCATGATTTTGCTGCTAAATATGAAGGTATAGGGGTTGAGCAGCGTGTAGTCATTGGCCGCTCTAAAGATGAAGCTGCGATAACCATTGATGCGGTGTCCGGTGCCACGGTCACGGTGATGGTGGTCAACGAAGCCATTATGCGCTCCGCTCACCAAGTGGCAGTGTCTTTGGGCTTAGTGGATGCCCATTCGCAGCTTAAGAATAAGCCCGCGATTGTCTTAATGGATCAATATGAACAAGCCAGTTGGTCGACTCTCACTGGTGATGGTTCTATTCGTCGGATGTTACTCAACCGCGGCCAGGTAGATGATGCCTTTATTGGCAGTGAGGCTGAAGGCGTCGAGGCTGCGAGTCCAGAACAGCGCGATGATACCTTTATTGATCTGTACGTGGCTGAGCTGAACCCACCAACCATTGGTCGCAATGTATTAGGTGAGCGTCAATATCAAGACTTAATGGCTGAGCTGAAGCCGGGTGAGCATGCCATTGTCGTGCTGGGTAATGGTGGCTACTCGTTTAAAGGTTCAGGCTATGTGCGTGGCGGGATTTTTGACCGCATTCAGTTGCGTCAATTTGGCGATATCATCAGTTTCCGCGATCTGGATTATACCCGTCTCAGTGATGTCTACGCTGAAGGCATGCCGCGTTTTAGTGAAATGGGCATCTTTATTGTGCGCCCCCAGTATAATTTTGACTCAGGTTCAGACTGGACCTTAGAGTTATTGGTGCGCCGTCAAACCGGCCCTGTGGACAGCATCTTTACCAGCTTCGAGCTGCCCTACCAAATACCCGAAATGTACATTGAGCGGCCTCCGCTGACGGCGTCGGAACAGGCGGCAATTGATGAAGCAAATCGTCCCCTATGGCTGAATATCTGGTACCAAAAAGACTTCCAGATTGCTGTGTTGGGGGTGGGTTTAGTGGTGCTGTTTGCCATCCTCTTCTTCCAAGATTACTTGGTTCGTTACCCTAAACTGCTGCACCGAGTGCGCATGGGCTACTTGACCTTTACCGTGGTGTTTATTGGCTGGTATGCCTTAGGTCAGTTGTCCATCGTTAACGTGCTGACTTTTGCTCACTCAATTATGCATGAGTTCAGTTGGGAGCTGTTTTTAAGCGACCCGGTCATCTTTATTCTGTGGGGAGTCACAGCTGCAATTGTCTTGCTGTGGGGACGCGGCGTGTTCTGCGGCTGGCTCTGTCCATTTGGTGCTTTGCAAGAAATTATTAATGAGATTGCGCGTAAGATAAAAATCCCTCAATACGAAGTGCCTTTTGCTCTGCATGAGCGACTCTGGGCGATCAAATACATTATTTTGCTGATTCTCTTTGGCATCTCCCTTGAGTCGATGTCGACTGCCGAGCAATACGCAGAAATTGAGCCGTTTAAAACAGCGATTACGCTTAAGTTTGATCGTCAGTGGTGGTTCGTTCTGTATGCGGTAGTGCTGCTGGTGATTAATATTTTCACCCGCAAAGTCTATTGCCGCTATATCTGTCCA
>JAAYTE010000301.1 GCA_012518175.1 Gammaproteobacteria bacterium
AAGCAGTCCGACTACACGGCGGTACTCAAGCAAGCCCAAGAGAGCAATGCTGAAATTGTCGTGTTAGCACTCTATGGTCACGACTTAGTCCGCGCGATGCGCACCGCAGAAACCTTGGGTTTAACCAAAAAAGTTCAGATTGTCGCCCCGAACCTCACTCAGTCTGTTATCGAGCAAGCAGGTCCAGGCTTAATGGTCGGCGTGATTGGTACCGAGCACTGGCTCTGGCGCGCACCAGAAGTTGAAAACTCCGCAACTGGCCTCGCATTTGTAGAAAACTTTAATCAAGCCTACGAGCTGTACCCTCCCAGTGCTGCGGCCTCTGCTTATACGGTAGTCAAACAATGGGCTGACGCGGTACAACGCAGCAACAGCCTTGGCAGTGAAGCAGTCATTAACGCCCTCGAAGGCCATGAGTACAGCTTGCTAAAAGATGCCGCGCAATGGCGTGCCTTTGATCACCAAAACATCCAAACCGTCTATGTGGTACAGGTCAATGACCGCGAGGCAGTTATGGCGCACCCTTCACGTCAGGATTACTTTAAAATCCTTGAGCGTTTTGAATTTGATCAAAACATGCAGACGTTCGAGCAATGGCAAGCTGACCGTGCCGCGGCCGGTAAACCCAACAAGCTCTAAAGCAGCCCTAAGCGCGTAAGCTTACGCAAGCCATAAAAAAACCGTGCAGCACGCACGGTTTTTTTATGAGCTAAATCCAAGCAATGCCCTTAGGCGTTACTGGCGCGCTAAACGCAGATTCTCTACTGCACAGTGCTGCAAGCTGCGGTACGGATTAATGTCCAGACCGCCGCGGCGCACATAGCGGGCGGAAACGCTTAACAACTCTGGCTGCAAACAGGCTTGTAAATCCAGAAAAATCCGCTCAACGCACTGCTCATGAAAGTCCTGATGCTGTCGAAAGCTCACCAAGTAAGTCAGCAGGCTGGCATGATCCAAAGCCGCTCCGCGGTAATGCACCTGTATCGTGCCCCAATCCGGCTGCCCAGTGACTGGGCAATTGGATTTCAAGAGGTGGCTGTACAGATGCTCTTCAACCTGCTCAGTGCCGCACACAAGCTGCTCTAAGCCCGGGTTCTCATATTGGTTAAGATGCACATCCAGATCATCAATGCACAGCCCCTGCGGCTCATGAACGCCTTCTGCAGCCACTTGCGCAAAGGTCTTCAACTCAACTTGCACTGTTGCCTGTGCAACCTTGGATAAGTCCGCAGCCAATACCGCCTGCACTTCAGCAAAGCTGGCATACACACTTTGGTTAAAAGAGTTTAAATACAACTTAAAGGACTTGGATTCGATGATATTGGCCGAGTCAGCCGGCACCACTACTTGCGCAACTGCCACCACAGGCTTACCGCTGGGCAGCAACCAAGACAACTCATAGCAGTTCCAAACATCCACGCCAACATAGGGCAGATTATCAGCAGAAAAACCCAGCTCGCGCCACTTGGTCGCCCGAGCAATGCCAAAGAGTAAACTGGCATCGTATTGACTGGTGTAGGCACTGTTTTTGCCCAGTGGTGAATCATGTGCGGGATGCTGCGGCATCAATACTGCTCCATACAAGAATTAAAGAGCAGCATTGTAATCAAACTTCAGCACAGCGTCTTGCTACGGACGTTTTAGCTGCGGCTCATGCCATATTTGCGCATTTTTTCCACTAAGGTGGTGCGACGAATATTTAAACGCTCAGCGGCGCGGGCCACCACGCCATCTTCTTCAGTCAATGCTTGCTGAATTAAATCCTGCTCCAACTCAGCCAGGTATTCACGCAAATCCAGCCCTGTCGAAGGTAGCTGAGCGGTTGGGTTTGGTGCTGGGACGTCCTCAACTGCAGCCAATAACGCTGCACGCTCACTGACTTCCTCGCGCAATTCCTGAATCCCGTTTTCTTCATCAATGTAACGAAACTTACGCGGCAACTCGCTGATACCAATGACCCCGTGCGGGTACATGATCGCCATACGCTCAACAAGGTTCGCCAGCTCGCGCACGTTACCCGGCCAGCTGTGCTGACACAACGACATAATCGCCGCCTCATTAAAACGCACCGAGCCACGCTTTTCATTTTCCATGCGCGATACCAGCTCGTTAATCAACAACGGAATATCTTCGGTGCGCTCACGCAGCGGTGGCATTTCAATGGGGAACACATTGAGGCGGTAAAATAAATCCTCACGAAAATCGCCCAACTCGATCATTTCTTCAAGATTCTTATGGGTGGCAGCCACAATACGCACATCCGCATCAATGGATTTATTCCCCCCCACACGCTCATAAATGCGCTCTTGCAATACCCGCAGCAACTTAACCTGCATGGTTAGCGGCATATCGCCGACTTCATCTAAAAACAGCGTACCGCCTTTAGCCAACTCAAAACGCCCAGCGCGCGCACTGATCGCACCGGTAAACGCGCCTTTCTCGTGGCCAAATAATTCGCTTTCCAATAACTCTGCCGGAATTGCCCCACAGTTAATCGGCACAAAGGGCCCATCACGGCGCTCAGAGTTGTAATGCAAATTGCGCGCAATCACTTCTTTACCCGTGCCCGATTCACCGAGAATCAGCACACTGGCTTCGGTATCGGCCACTTGCTGCATCATCTGCCGCACACCTTGAATGCAACGACTGGCCCCCACAAGGCTGCGAAACAAATTTGGCTCACGTTGAGTGCGGCGCTCTGCCGCTTGGTCATACACCTCACGGTAAACTTGCGCACGGTGCAAGATACCCAGCAACTGACTGTAACTGGGCGGCATTGCTAAGCGGGTTAAGACCGAGGCGGATACTGCACTAGGCAGCTCAATGGCTTCGCCCTCTTCCAGCAAAATAATTGGCAAGAACTCATCCCACTCAACAAACTCTTTGATCAAAGCTTCTAAGCGCTTTCCTGCGCTAATACCACCAAGCATCACACACAACACTCCACGGCTGGAGTTTAGCGTTGCAACTGCATCACGCCACTCCATGCTGCTGCAAGCAATGTAGTTCTCATCTAAAAAAGTGAGGATATTGGCAAACTCTTTGCATTGCTCAACATGGTCGTGGACCAGGAGGATTTTCGTTTCTCGCCACATAATGACTACTTAGACTCTAAAGACAAAGGACGCTATTCAAGCATGAAAGCAAACTGCCACTAGTAAAGTCAAAACTGCCGCCATTGTCAATTTTATGACGTAATTTTAATGGGCTTTTATAAAACTGACGCTTAATCAAGTGAGCAGAAAAAAGCCCCAAGTACAGATTGCACTTAGGGCTTGTGTTTGCGTCAATAAATCAACCGAACATTTGGTAGACTTTCGCGCTTTGTTTCGACTGATTGATCTGGCGTAACTCGTCAGCAATACGTTGACGTTCGCCTTGGCAGATACTGACCATTTCGTGGTACAGATCCAGTAATTCTTGCATGCGCTCACGTAACTCATCGCTATTCTGATGAGGGTCAGACATAGCACTGTCAACAGCTTGTCGACATTGTAGATCCAATCGACCTACAGCTTGCCAGTCTTGCTGCGCTAGAGCATCGCGCAAAGCGGTACTGGTGTTTTGAAGTTGCTCAACAGTGCTTGTGCTCATGGTACTTGCCTCTCGTCAGTGCAGTTTAAGCTGCAATGGCATCCCAGCCAGTTTTTACTTCACGCAATAAGTCAGACACTTCTTCAACAATAGCGAGATCGTTTTTAAGGTTTGCTTCCATCAAACGAGTGGTCATGTACTCATATAAGCGATCAAGATTTGCGGCAATCTCACCGCCTTTTTCTAGATCTAAAGCTTGGCGTAAACCACCAACAATGCCAATGGCCTTACTCAGCAGCTCACCTTTGAGGGCAGTTTGCTCACGTTCCATAGCGCCACGTGCTTGCGCTAAACGGGTTAAGCCACCTTCAAACAGCATTTGAATCAAACGGTGTGGATCAGCCTCAATCGCCTGCGCTTGAGTATTAACTGATTGGTACTGTCGCATAGCGGTCATTGCGTTCATAACATCGTGCTCCATAAGCGTTTCAACTATCCTTTGTATCGTCACTGACCGCTTATTCTTTAATATTTATTTACAATTCTTTTGGTTCTTGGCTCGGATCGATCTGCGACCAACCTTCACGCAACTGTAAAACAATATTTTGCACTTCTTCTAAGCTTTGCGGGGTTTTATCCACTGATACCGTGGCTAAACGACGGGTCATGTAGCTGTAAAGCTCATCCAGATTTTCCGCTAACTCACCGCCTAAGCTTTTATCGAGGCTGTCTTGCAGCAAACCAATGATCGTCAGTGTCGTACCAACTGCCTCGCCACGCTGGGCTGCGTTGTTTTCTTTCTGTGCAATCAAT
>JAAYTE010000302.1 GCA_012518175.1 Gammaproteobacteria bacterium
CAGTACGATGATATTGAGCAAGAGTCGCCACTGTTAGGTGTTTGGTTTAAAGATCGTGACACCGGCTATGCGGTAGGTGCGTATGGCATGTTGCTGGGCACTAACAATGGCGGTAAAGACTGGGAGCGTCTCGATGATGCCCTAGACAATGAAGATGGTTACCACTTAAACGCTATCAGTTCTGTGGCAGATTCTGGAATTATCATTGTCGGTGAAATGGGCGTGATGTTTCGCTCAACCGACTGGGGTGAATCGTGGGAAGTGTTGGACAGTCCGTATGAAGGCTCTTTATTCGGCGTTGTCGGCGGACAGCAACCTGACCATCTACTCGCCTATGGCTTGCGTGGCCATGTTTTCCGCTCTACAGACTTTGGTGAAAGTTGGCAAGAAATTCCAGTACAAACCGATGGTGGCCAATTGCAGTTTGGCTTATCGAGCGGCGAGTTGTTGAGCAATGGTGATATTTTAATTGTGGGCCATGGCGGCACAGTTTTACGCAGCAGCGATGATGGTCAAAGCTTCACTGTCAGTCACAGATCTGACCGCACCTCACTGGCGGCAGTCGCGGAAGGCGCAGAGGGCAAGCTTGTCCTAGTCGGGCAAAATGGTATTCACCAAACAGATGCACTTGGCAATGATGTGCTCGATAAATAATAAGACTGGAGACTGTCAGAATGACTTCTAAATCAAGAAACAATCCAGCCGCAGTGCTCGAGCGTTTGATTTTTAACAACCGACCTGCGGTTGTTGTACTTTGTATCATTATTAGTGTTTTCTTATTTTGGAATGCGGCGCAGGTGCGTCCAGAAACCAGCTTTGAGAAAATGATTCCACTCAAGCACCCCTATATTGAGGAAATGCTTGAGCACCGTGACGACCTAGCCAACCTAGGGAATAGCGTGCGTATCTCGGTGGAAAGCGTCAATGGCGATATTTTCGACAAAGACTATATGGAAACGCTGCGTCAAATCAGTGATGAAGCGTTCTATATTCCAGGTGTTGATCGTTCCGGCCTGCGCTCCTTATGGAGCCCTAACGTGCGCTGGACCGAGGTTACCGAGCAAGGTTTTGCCGGTGGTGAGGTGATACCGCAAACCTATGACGGTTCTACAGAAAGCCTCAATGAATTGCGCGACAATATTCTTAAGTCAGGGCAAGTTGGGCGGCTGGTAGGTAACAACTTTAAATCCAGTATTGTTGAAATCCCATTGCTGGAAGAGTTTCCTGATCCCAATGATCAAAGCCAGCTGCTCAAGCTCGACTATCAAGAGTTTTCACACAATCTTGAAGAGAAAATCCGTGAGAAATATCAGTTAGAAAACCCCAATGTCAAAATCCATATTGTTGGTTTTGCGAAAAAAGTGGGTGATTTGATTGATGGCTTGGTCAGCGTTGCTCTGTTTTTTGGGGTAGCCATTGCCATTACCTTTGCCCTGTTATTGTGGTTCACCAAGTGCATGAAAAGCACCTTGGCGGTGTTGTTCTCCACACTGATTGCCGTGGGTTGGCAGCTGGGCTTACTGCACCTGATGGGCTTTGGGCTGGATCCATACTCCATGTTGGTACCTTTCTTGGTTTTTGCCATTGGTATTTCCCATGGTGTGCAAAAAATCAATGGTATCGCCATGGCTTCTGGCACGGCACTGGATGCTTTAACTGCTGCGCGCATGGCGTTCCGTCAGCTATTTGTCCCAGGTTTAGTGGCGCTGTCTTCGGATGCGGTGGGCTTTATTACTCTGCTGCTGATTGATATCGGCGTGATTCGCGAGTTAGCCATTGGTGCCTCTGTGGGTGTGGCGGTCATCATTTTGACTAACTTGATCTTCTTGCCTGTATTGATTTCATACATTGGTATCAG
The DNA here is from genome assembly GCA_012518175.1 of Gammaproteobacteria bacterium. Classification (GTDB taxonomy): domain Bacteria; phylum Pseudomonadota; class Gammaproteobacteria; order Pseudomonadales; family Pseudomonadaceae; genus Denitrificimonas. The sequence continues at coordinate 1,859 of JAAYTE010000302.1, forward strand.
TAAGAAAGCGGTTAAAATCAGTCGCGAAAATGCTGAGCGTGAAAGCCCGTTATGGCGCTTTATTTCTAATTTTGCCAGCCCTGTTGTGGCCCCGTTCTCAGTGGTGATTGCCCTCTGTGCCTTGATCTTTGGACTCTGGTACGGGCAAAACCTGAAGATTGGCGACTTGGACCAAGGTGCGCCAGAGCTGCATGCGGATTCACGCTACAACTTGGATAATGACTTTATTATCAATAACTACTCGACCAGTTCTGATGTACTGGTGGTGATGGTGAAAACACCCTCTGAAGGTTGTTCAAGCTACAACACCTTAAAAGCCATTGATGATCTGAGTTGGCGCATGGAAAATACGCCGGGTGTGCAGTCCGTGGTATCTATGGTCACAGTCTCTAAGCAAGTGATCAAAGGAATGAACGAGGGTAACTTGAAGTGGGAGACCTTATCGCGCAACCAGCACATTTTGAATAACTCAATTTCCCGTGCAGATGCGTTATATAACTCCGATTGCTCGTTAGCGCCGCTACTGGTTTTCTTGGAAGACCACAAAGCCGAAACCCTCAGTACAGCCGTGGCTGCGGTGGAAGACTTTGCCGCAAAGACCAATAGCGATGAGCATATGTTCCTCTTGGCGGCGGGTAACGCGGGTATTGAAGCAGCGACCAACGATGTCATTTCCGCATCGGAAATTATGATGCTGATTGCTGTTTACACCGCAGTAATTACCATGTGCTTAATTACTTTCCGCTCCATTACCGCGACCATCTGTATTATTTTACCCTTGGTGCTGACTTCGGTATTGGGTAACGCCTTGATGGCCTTTATGGGGATCGGGGTGAAAGTAGCCACTTTGCCAGTGATTGCCTTAGGGGTCGGGATTGGGGTCGACTACGGTATTTATATCTACAGTCGCTTAGAAACTTTCTTACGCATGGGTATGCCTTTGCAAGAAGCCTACTACCAGACCCTAAAATCAACAGGTAAAGCAGTGCTCTTTACCGGTGTCTGTTTGGCCATTGGTGTTGCTACGTGGATGTTCTCTGCGATTAAGTTCCAAGCGGATATGGGCTTAATGCTGACCTTTATGTTCCTGTGGAACATGTTTGGTGCGATCTGGCTACTGCCAGCCTTGGCCCGCTTCTTAATTAAGCCTGAGCGTCTGCGCCAAGCTAAAGAGTGATACAGCGTTTAAGCTGAACTGGATGTCAGCAACAAAAAAACGGGGCCTTATGTAAGGCCCCGTTTTTATTTGGGTTTAACTTAAGCGTCAGTACTGGGTTATGCCGTGCTGCGTTTAAGCCTAGGTTGTGCCACTGGCTTTAGCTGATTTGTAGGATCTCACCAGATTTACTGAAGGCTAAAAAATTACTCACGCCTCCGGTTTGAATGGCTTGTACCATCATTTGTAACGGTTGTTCCGCTTGGTCGGAGTTTGGTGCAATACCGCCGTGGCCAGACATACTGCTAATAAAGACCACGTCCCAGTCCTGTCCGGTTTTTTTCGACTCTTGCAATAGAGCGCTAAAGCTACTCAGTTCGTTTGGGGTTTTATCAACACAAACCACGGGGGTTAAAGTGCCGCCAACGCCTTTGGCAAAGTTTTCTTTTTCAACTTGTGTGGCATCTTCCGGTAATTCTGCTTTGGTGAAGACAAAGAGCAGTAACTGCGGCTCTGTTTGCGCTTTAGCAGCCTGTAACAGGTCATCAAAATTTGTGATCGTCATATGGGGTCTCTTCGGGTCTATGGGTGGCGAGTTAGGGCGCTAAGGTTGTGCCTCAGCCGCCACTGGCGTTCATAAAACGCACAATTTGTACGTCGCCGTCACTGCTAAAATGGTGCTTTTCAGGTTTATTATTGAGCGCTTTATGGATGCTGGCCAAAACGGGCTCATTGCTTAACGGGTAACGGCGCAGCAAAGCCAATAAATCCAAGGAGTGTTCGTTACCAAGGCAAAGCAATAACTTGCCTTCAACGGTAATGCGTACACGGTTACAGGTACTGCAAAAGTTATGCGAATGTGGCGAGATAAAACCAATCCGCGTCGTGGGGTAATCTTTTAAGCGCATGTAGCGTGCCGGACCACCGCTGCTTTCTGTGCTGTCCAGCAGCGCATAACGTTCAGCAATGCTGTCGCGCACTTGATCACTGCTAAATAAAGAGCGCTCACGGCCGACATGGCCTAAAGGCATCTCCTCAATAAAGGTGATATCCAGTTGATTACTTATGGCGTAATCCGTTAACGCTAAAATTTCATCATCATTGTGACCTTGAATGATCACGCTGTTGATCTTTAAATTTTTAAAGCCGGCTTGACGCGCAGCTTGAATGCCTGCCAGCACCTGTTGTAGATCACCCACCCGAGTCATGGCTTTAAATTTATCAGGGCAGAGCGAATCTAGGCTGATATTAAGGCGTTTGACCCCAGCATCGGCCAGCGGTTGGGCGTATTTAGTCAGCTGCGAACCGTTGGTGGTCATCACCAGCTCGTCTAAGCCGGGAATGGCACTGATTCTTTCGCATAGACCAACAATGCCTTTGCGGGTGAGTGGCTCGCCACCGGTCAAACGAATTTTACGCACGCCGTTGGCAATAAAAATTTCTGCACATCGCTCAATTTCTTCAAGGGTTAAAATGCGTTGACGTGGTAAAAACGTCATGTCCTCAGCCATACAATAGATACAGCGAAAGTCGCAACGGTCGGTAACCGATAAGCGCACGTAGTCTATTTTTCGACCAAAACCATCAATCAGTTCAGCAGACATGACGTTTCTCCCAGTTTAAGCTATTGCACTAGCGGCGACGCCGCACCCTGCAATGTAATGCCCTCGATTGTAGCTTCACCCACCAGCATTTGCAGGTATTGAGTGACACTCTTTTGCCAAACACGTTGGCTTAACTGAGCAGCAATGCGCTCCTTGACCATGTGGTAAGGCACCAGCTCGCCTTCGACACGCTGCTCCACCAGTACAATGTGGTAGCCGTAGCGCGATTCGATGGGCTGTTCAGCCAAACCCAGCGGTAAGCGTAACAGTTGGCGCTCAAACTCAGGGACGGTCTGTCCTTTTGACAATTGCCCCAGAGAGCCTTGCTGGGCTTTCGATGGGCAAGCCGAATGAGTCATGGCCATCGCTGCAAAGTTAGCGCCCGCTTGTAATTGCTCAATAATATTGAGGGCTATTTCCCGTTGCGTACTGCGTTCTAAATCATCCTCAGGGTCAGCAGCAATTAAAATATGCCGCGCCGACACCAATGGCGGCGTGGTAAAGCTGCGCGGGTTGCTGTTATAGAAAGTCTCCAGTTCAGTATCGCCAATGTCTGGGGTGCTGATTTCCTGCTCGAGCAAGCAGCGGGTACTGGCTTCCTCGTAGGTTTCAGCGTCTTGCACCTGCACTTCAAGATTAATTTCAGCGGCGCGTTGCTTGAGTAGCTCTTGCAGTACTAACGCTTGCGCCGCCAAAAACACCACTTCGCGCTGGGAATCAGCCGGATGATATTGCATCTCTTGGGCAATGGCGGTGCTGGTTACTTCAACACCGTTGACCCGAATAACAGGTAAGTCACTGTTGCTGCTGGTGGCAATTAACAGCGGCTCTGTAGCCGCTGCGCCCACCGATGCAGACTGAGCCGCATCGGTGAATAAAGGGGTCGATGACTGTTGCATAGCAATCTACTCCTTAACCTTTTTGACGAACAATTTGGTAGCGACGACCCAGGTACCAGATTGGTGCACTGACAATGTGTACCAAACGGGTGAACGGGAAGAGCACGAATAAAGTCACACCAAGGAACACATGCAGCTTGTAGATGATGCCAACTGGTGCGATGGCCGCTGCAGCTTGCATGGGCTGCAAGGTGACGATGCTTTGCGCCCAGTTACCGAGCATAACCATTACTGAGCCGTCCAGGTGCTGGGTTGAGGCAACAATGGTCATTAAGCCCAACAGCAACTGCGCCAACAAGACAAACAAAATCATAATGTCTGAAGTGCTGGAGCTGGCACGAATGCGCGGATTGTTAAGGCGACGTTGAATCAACATCACCAGACCAATCAAACACAAGATGCCAAAGAAGCCGCCAGAGACCATGGCCAGCAACTGTTTGTTTTCGGTGCTGATAAAAGGGCTATAAAGCGCGTGGGGGGCGAGCAAGCCAACAAAGTGTCCGGCCAGAATAAAGATAATTCCGACGTGGAATAAGTTGCTGGCTAAGCGCATGCCTTTGTTATCGAGCATTTGGCTGGAACCTGCACGCCACGTGTACTGCGATAAGTCAAAGCGCGCCCAACTGCCAATCAGGCAGATGGCTAGCGCTACGTATGGGTATACGCCAAACACTAAAAGATTAAAATTAGACATGGGATTCTCCTACACTTTATTAGTAGCGGTGGCATCATGGGCAAAGTCGACCCAATGCAGTGGCACTGCTACATCTTCGCGCTGTTTTTGTGGGGCATTGGCACTGTTAATACCGCAGCTGTCCGTTTGCTCGCTGGACATAAAGGTGACGGCTTCTTCCTCCCAGAGTGCATCCAAAGCTTCAAAGCTGTCGTCATAGACTTCTTGACTGACTTGCTCGCTTACTTCAGCAATGGCCACCTCAGGCTCAAAGCCAGCGATTTGTAACAGCGCCTGAAAGCACGCGGCATAGGGACTGCCTTGCTCAACTAAGCGCGCTGCAAGCAAGGCGAGCAGGTGCTCTACATCGGCTAAGCCCGCGCGAGCGGTAGGCTCGTCACAGTGGGATAAGTACTCCAAGTACAGCGGGATATAATCCGGCAGCTCTTTAGTATCGATGGCAAAGCCATCATTTTCATACTGCGCCATTAAATCGACCATGGCTTGACCACGGTCCCGTGACTCACCATGCACATGCTCAAATAGCAGCAGTGAGAAGTGGCGGCCACGGTTAAATAGCTTAACGTAGGCCTCTTGCGCATCCATTAGGTCGCCTGCCGTTAACTCATCAACCAGCGCCTGAACAGCTAGGCGCTGCTCAGGGCTAATCACACGGGTGGCAGCAATGGCTTGGGCCAGCTCATCTTTGGCATCGAAGATCACTTGGGTTGGGTAATCCAACAACAAGGAAATAACCTTTAAGATTTTCATGCTTAGTCCTCCCATACTTGGACGGTTTTCATGATTTCGCGCTTGGTATGTTTTTTCCCACCAAACATATTGGCGCTATCGTCACCACTGCAGCCGTTGCCAAAGCTAAAGCCACAACCATTGCGCTCAGCAAAGGCATCCGACATGGCTTCTTCGCGGTGTGCGGTTGGAATCACGAAACGGTCTTCATAATCCGCAATGGCCAAGTAACGGTACATTTCATCCGCTTGCGCTTTACTTAAACCCACTTCTTCCAGCGCGGTTAAGTCTTCCACGCCGTCCACATGCTCAGCACGTTTGTAGACGCGCATGGCCAGTAAGCGTTTTAGAGCCAACTTAACCGGCTTTTCATCGCCAGCAGTGAGCAGGTTAGCCAGGTAACGCAGAGGAATACGCAGGCTGTCCACATCCGGCAGGATGCCATTCATGCCGATCTTGCCACTTTCAGCGGCATTTTGAATCGGCGACAGCGGTGGCACGTACCACACCATAGGTAAGGTGCGGTATTCTGGGTGCAGCGGCAGGGCCAGTTTCCAGTCCACGGCTAATTTATACACTGGTGATTGTTGCGCAGCAGTGATGACTGAGTCTGGAATACCGTCTTTACGTGCTTGGGCAATGACCTTCGGATCGTTGGGATCCAAGAACATTTCCAGCTGCTTGGGGTACAAGTCATGCTCATTGGGGGTGCTGGCCACTTCGTGAATTTTGTCAGCGTCATACAGCAGTACGCCAAGGTAACGAATACGCCCGACACAGGTTTCTGAGCAGATGGTTGGCATACCGGCTTCAATGCGCGGATAGCAGAAAATACACTTCTCTGGGGACACTACGGGTTAAACATATTAACCGAGCGAGCACAGAGCTTATTAGGAAAATTGAACATTAGTCGCTTGCAGCCAGGAACGCGCATTCATATGCAGTTTTTACCTCAGTACAAACGCAATCAATTATAACTGGAGAGTAAA
>JAAYTE010000303.1 GCA_012518175.1 Gammaproteobacteria bacterium
AGCGTCCTGAAGTTGCTGAACTACGCAAACTAGGCGTACATTGCATTCAAGCAGACTTTGCTACTGAGCAAGGCATTCTAAACTTTATTGCCGCCATCAAAGCTTACACACCAGCGCTACGGGCTATAATCCACAATGCTTCTCTGTGGATAAGCGAGGACGGTGCCGACAGCGATGCCTTTAAGCAAATGATGAATGTGCATGTTTTGGCCCCTTATTTGATCAATCAACACTGTGCGGCGCTTCTGCAACAATCGCCTCAGGCTGATATTATCCACATCTCTGATGATGTCACTCGCCGCGGCAGCGCTAAACGCATTGCTTACAGTGCCAGTAAAGCAGGGCTCGATAATCTCACCCTATCATTTGCTGCCAGCTTAGCCCCGCAGATTAAAGTCAACACCATAGCGCCGGCTCTAATTATGCTGCATCCAGACGACGATGCAGCGTACCAGCGTCGCGCTACAGCTAAATCCGTATTGGGCACTGTGCCTGGCCCGGAAGTAATTTATCAAAGCCTACGTTACTTATTGGACACACCTTATGTAACCGGCACAACCCTTACTGTAAACGGTGGTCGGCATCTAAAGTGATGCGTGCCGCGGAGAGCAAAAATGACTGAAGAAATAAGCAAACATTACCGCGAAATTTTAACAGGCCTAGGTGAAAATCCTGACCGCGAAGGTTTGCGCGACACCCCAATGCGCGCGGCCAAAGCCATGCAGTATCTGTGCAACGGCTATGAAAAAGACCTGGACACAATCGTCAACAATGCACTCTTTGAGTCAGAAAGCGATGAAATGGTGATTGTCCGTGACATTGAACTGTATTCCTTATGCGAGCACCACTTACTGCCCTTCATTGGTAAAGCGCACGTAGCCTATATCCCCACGGGTAAAGTCATTGGTTTGTCCAAGGTGGCACGCATTGTTGATATGTTTGCCCGCCGCTTACAAATTCAAGAAAACCTCACCCGTCAAATTGCCGATGCAGTCCAGCAAGTCACAGGCGCGGCAGGGGTCGCAGTGGTGATTGAAGCCAAGCACATGTGCATGATGATGCGCGGCGTAGAAAAGCAAAACTCCGTAATGACCTCCTCTGCAATGCTGGGTGTGTTTCGCAGCTCAGGCACCACTCGCCAAGAGTTTCTTCAACTGATTCGGAGTCACTAATCTATGGCACGACTAGAACCTGGTATGGCGCGGATTCGCATTAAAGACTTACGGCTGCGCACCTACATTGGTATCAATGAAGATGAAATCCGTAACAAACAAGATATTTTAATTAATATCACTCTGCTCTACCCAGCGGATGATGCTGTGCAAATTAACGAAATCAGCCACGCACTGAACTACCGCACCATCACCAAAGAAATCATCCAGCACGTAGAAGAAAACCGTTTCGCACTACTGGAGCGCCTCACCCAAGACGTGCTTGACTGTGTAATGCGTCACCAGCGCGTGCGCTACGCTGAAGTGGAAGTCGACAAACCCCACGCTCTGCGTTTCTCTGAGTCTGTCTCAGTAACGCTCAACGCACACCGCGCGGCTTAAGTGATGCTCTTAGTAGATTTCCTCAACGCCATTCAACAGCCGGAGCATCGCTTTGCCGATACTCTGGCTTTTATTGATGCCAACTACAGCTACACACCCCGCGCGTTTGACAATGGGGGCTTGCATAATGCCGCTGGCAGCAATCAAGGCTCCTGTAAAATTCTTGGCTTAGCCTTATTAGAAAACCTCAGCACTGCTGATGCCTTGCGCGCCTTTGGTGAGCACTACACTTGGGTTTTGGCCCACCCAGAACGCTCTGAACATGCCAATATTCGCCAATTGCTGCAATACGGACTGACAGCAGTGCACTTTACTCAATTACCCCTCAGCCGACTTGCTCGCTAACGCCCACTGATACAGTGCATTTTTACGCGCGCCGGTGATTTGCGCCGCTAAACCTGCCGCACGCTTTAAAGGCATTTCCGCCATAAGCAATGTAAGCACTCGCTGCGCCTCCAAGGGCACCTCTGGAGCGTCTGCCGGAACTTGATAGCCTGCTACTAGCAGTACGCACTCACCCCGCTGCTGATTAGCGTCGGCAGCAACCCAAGCATGCAGCTCTGCCAAGGGTAAATCATGGATTGTCTCAAAGGTTTTGCTCAGCTCACGTGCCAGCACTGCTGGGCGATCGGCACCGAAGATATCGCGCATATCGGCAATACTGTCCAATAAACGATGCGGTGCTTCATAAAATATCAAAGTACGCGGGTCATTTTGTACTGCTGCTAAACGCGCACAACGCGCCACGTGTTTCGCAGGCAAAAAACCCTCAAAAACAAAACGATCCGAAGCTAAACCAGCTGCTGATAATCCAGCAATTAACGCGCAAGCACCGGGTACCGGCACCACCTGTATACCTGCTGCTCGGGCTTGTCGTACCAAGTGATAGCCGGGGTCAGAAATCAACGGAGTACCGGCATCAGAAATCAAAGCCACAGCATCGCCCGCCAGTAAGCGCGTAATAAAACGCCCACCTTCCTCGCGCTCATTATGCTCATGACAGGCCGCTAAAGGCGTCCGAATACCAAAATGCTGCAACAATCGACTGGAGTGACGGGTATCTTCTGCAGCAATCAGGCTGACCTCAGCGAGTATGCGCAAGGCACGGGCGCTGATATCGTCAAGATTACCGATCGGCGTTGCGACCACATACAATGTGCCGAACTCGCTAGCCTGTGGTGTGGATGGACTCACAAAACGCTCCAAAGAAACAGATTTAAACGCTATTGTAGCCTGATTTAGGCTGACAAGATCGCACCTAAGCATTGGCTTGGGTACAATCACCACATTCATTTTATTGTGCTTGGGTTGCTTCGCTATGAAAACTCCGTTACGTCTGCTTTCAATACTTGGCTTATCAGCTGTGTTAGTGGCTTGCTCTAGCTCCCCGAGCAACAGCTTAGGTCAACTGCCGCCGACTAAATATGAAGACTTAGACAAACTGCTACTGCAAGCCAGCAAAAAAAGTGACAGCCAAGCTGTAGGCTTGTATTTAGCTGCTGCAGACTTGGCTTGGCAGCAAAAGCAAGCACTGCGCGCCCGCGAAATATTAGAGGGCATCGATTTAAGCCAAGCCACGCCTGCCCAGCAAATATTTGCTAAAACCTTAGAAGCAGAACTTGCTCTGGGCCGCAAGCAGCCCAAAAGTGCTTTGCAGGCTCTAGCCGACCCAAGTTTCACCCATCTCAGTGAGCTCCCCATCAGCCAACAGGCTCGCACGCAGCTGGCCCGCGCACAAGCGCTGCAAGATACTGGCAAACCTCTAGCAGCTGCCCGCGAGCGCATTTTTATCGCACCTTTACTCGATGGGCAACAGGCTTTCGATAATCACCAAAGCATCTGGGCATTGCTCAGCAGCTTGCCACGCACGCAGCTTAAAAGTAGCGGCCAAGCAGACCTCGATGGCTGGATGGAATTAGTCCGTCTCACCAAGGCCAGCGACTCCCTTGAGCAGCAACAAGCCAGCATCAAGCAGTGGATGGCCAAAAACCCTCAACACCCAGCCGCTCAGCAACTGCCAGAAACGCTAAAAAAACTGCAGCAAATTCAGGCGAAAAATATTCAAACCCTCGCCTTGCTATTGCCCTCACAAGACCCGAATCAAAATGTCGTTAACGCGTTGCGCAATGGTTTTTTTGCCGCCCATTACCTCGCCCAAGCAAACGGACAAGCCACGCCAACGGTCCTCGTCTACGACAGCAGCGACATCGCATCCATGGACGCCTTCTACAAGCAGGCAGCTGCCGATGGCGTTGAGTTAGTGGTTGGCCCTTGGGAAAAACCCTTAGTGCGCCAGTTGGCCAGCCGCTCCACACTGCCCATTACCACCTTGGCCCTCAACTACGCTGACAGCCATCAGTCCGGCTCTAAGCTCCTCTTTCAGTATGGCTTAGCCGCAGAAGATGAAGCCCGTCTGGCTGCTGACCGAGCGTGGGCCGACGGTATGCGCCGGGCTGCTGCTTTGGTACCACAAAACGCTTGGGGTGACCGCGTTCTGGCAGCATTCTCCAGCCACTGGCAATCCTTAGGGGGCGAGCTGGTCGTCACTAAACACATTGACCGCCCCGTTGAGTTAGCTGGGCAAATTGCCGATATGTTTCAGCTGCGCGCTAGTGAGCAACGCAGCAAGCAACTGGAAAACACCTTAGGCACGAAAGTGGCTGCCCAGCCTGCTCGCCGCCAAGATATCGACTTTATATTTCTGGCGGCAACCCCACAGCAAGCTCGTCAAATCAAACCGACACTGGCCTTTCAATATGCTGGTGATGTTCCTATTTACGCCACCTCAGCGGTTAACCCAGGTCCTGGGGAAATATACCCAGAGCTAGAAGGTATTCAGTTCAGTGAAATGCCTTGGTTCATTGAGTCGAACGATGCTACTCGCCAGCACATCACCTACCATTGGCCGCAGGCCTTAGGCAGTATGGGACGCTTTTATGCCATGGGCGCTGATGCCTACCAATTGGCCAGCCAGCTCCAGCAGCTACAGGCCCTACCCAACAGCAGCGCCTCGGGTTTAACGGGTATTTTACAGCTCAGCCCAGACCAACGCATTGAACGTACTTTATACTGGACACAATTTGCTAACGGCGCTATTGAGCAAATCCATGAGGCGCAGATTGACTAAACACCTCAAAATTGGCAAGGCCGCTGAGCAGCATGCCCTAAACCACTTGAAAAAAGCCGGTTTAAGCATCATTACTCAGAACTGGTCTTGCCGTTTTGGCGAAATAGATCTAATCATGTTAGAACAAGAGACTGTGGTTTTTGTTGAAGTGCGCTACCGTAAAAATACTCACTTCGGTGGTGCGCTTGACAGTATCAACCAAGCGAAACGTGACAAACTTGTGCGCACTGCAGAAGTTTTTTTAAATGAATACCCACAGTGGCTCGAACACTCTTGTCGCTTTGATGTCATTACTGCACAACCATGCACTGCTCAGGTATTCAACTTAGACTGGATTCAAGATGCATTTGAAACCTAACACCATTTTTAATAAAGGCTGATCCTATGCAACCGCGTATTCAACACATGTTTCAAGCCAGCATTGAAACAAAACAAAATGCTTTAACTGTACTCCCCCCTGCCATTGAAAATGCCAGCTTAATGATGGTGAGCTCCTTACTCAACGAGGGAAAAATCCTCGCCTGTGGCAATGGTGGCTCAGCGGGTGATGCCCAGCATTTCTCTTCAGAAATGCTCAACCGCTTTGAGCGTGAACGTCCAAGCCTCCCAGCTATTGCCCTCACCACCGACAGCTCCACCATCACCTCCATTGCCAACGACTACAGCTACGAGGAAGTATTCTCTAAGCAAATTCGTGCATTAGGGCAAGCCGGTGATGTTTTACTAGCGATTTCCACCAGTGGTAATTCAGCAAACGTCGTGCAAGCTATTCATGCTGCCCATGACCGTAACATGCACGTGGTCGCCCTCACAGGCCGTGACGGCGGGCAAATTGCGCCACTGCTATTACCAGATGATGTCGAGATTCGCGTACCCTCTAATGTCACTGCACGCGTTCAAGAAGTGCACCTGTTAGTGATTCACAGCTTGTGCGACCTGATTGACCACCAACTGTTCGGAAGTGAAGAATGATTCGTAAAGTACTTACCATAGCGCTGCTCAGCGTGCTTATTAGTGCCTGTGGCGCACGCAGCTTCGGCAATAAGTTTGATGACCAGTTTATTGGCCCAGAAGTCACCCGCTCGATAAAAAATGCTCACATTGACTTATCCACCAGCACCTCACGCATTGTAGTGACGAGCTACAACGGCATTGTCCTAGTGACAGGGCAAACACCCAGTGCAGAGCTTAAAGAGCTGGCAGGCAAGGCTGCAGAGTCAGTCACAAGCGCCAAAAAAATTCATAACGAGTTACAAATCACCACGCCGACCTCCGGCTTAGTACGCAGCAATGATGGCTTACTCACCGCCAACATCAAGACCCGCATGCTTTCTTATAACGACGTACCAGCCACTAAGGTAAAGGTTGTGACTGAGAATGGTGTTGTGTACTTAATGGGAATTATTAGCCGTGCCGAGGCAAATCGCGCCACTGCAGTCGCGCAAGAAGTGAATGGTGTACAAAAGATTGTGCGCTTATTTGAATACGTCAATTAAACCTGCATTGCACAGATTGAGCGCCACGCCTTAAACTCTTTTACCGCGTTGACCGTCAATACGGCCAGCGCGGAAAAAGAATACAACTACTTGATAATCCGTAAACTCGGACGTCCTGAGGATGGCGGTTGCGGCGGCTCATCATCAGGATCTGGATTATCTTCAGAGCGCTCAGTTTCAACCGCACGCAGCATCACAGACGGTTCTTCATCGGTTTGACTTGGATCTTCCTGATCCTCTCCCAGCTGCGCTGAGGTCGCATCAAAGAACATACCTTGGCCATTTTCGCGGGCATATATTGCTAATATCGCCTCAATGGGGACATACAACGAAAATGGCGCACCGGAAAACAGAGCTTCAAAACTCACAGCCTGATTATCTATTTCAAAATACCGTACCGCAGCTGGCGCAGTGTTAAGCACTATTTGCTCATCCACTGCATAGCCTGGCGGGACTTTGACATTGGGATAATTCACATCAACCAACAGATGCGGCGTGCACTCATTATCAACAATCCATTCGTGCAAGGCGCGCAATATGTAAGGGCGACTGGAGTTCATCATTTAATTACTCCTGATTAAGGACGCATTAAACGCTCAGCTTCAGACAAACTGGCCTGAAAAGCTTCACGCTCAAAGTTGCGGTCCATGTACTCTAGAAGCGGCTGAGCAGCTTTTGGCAATTCAATACCTAAAGCTGGCAAACGCCACAAGAGCGGTAACAAATAGCAGTCCACTAAACTAAAGTCATCGCTCATAAAGTACTTCATGCTCGCAAACACTGGCGCAACACCAGTGAGGCTTTCACGCAGTTCTTTACGGGCTTTAGTACGTGCGGTTTCTTTGGTTTTTTTATCTAAAATCAAATCAGCTTGCGCACTCCAGTCACGTTGCACACGGTATGACAGCATACGCGTATTAGCACGCGCGACTGGATACACTGGCAGCAATGGCGGGTGTGGGTAACGCTCATCTAAGTACTCAAGTATGACAGTTGAGTCGTATAAAGCCAGATCGCGATCGACCAGAGTTGGCACTGTAGCGTAAGGGTTTACCTCAGCTAAGTACTCCGGGCACTCACCATCCACTACGTCCATGATTTCAGCAGTTACTGCCTTCTCCGCCAGAACCAAACGCACACGATGTGAGTATTGGCACGTAGGATCAGAGTAACAGCCCAACTTATTGGGGGCAGACGACATGCTTCCTTCCTCCACTATAAATATACATAAAGCACAAAGACACACGCGCCCCTCAGGGCGCGTGTGTCACTCGGTAGTTACGCGCTGTAGATCAATGCACATCTTTCCAGTATTCACGCTTCAACAAGTAAGCGAAAATAAAGAAGAAGGCAAGGAACAATAACACATAAGTTCCGATACGCTGGCTCTTAAGCTTAACAGGATTAGCAGAGTATTCGAGGAATGTCACAAGATTTTTAATTTTCTCGTCAAACTCCGCTTCATTCAAGCTACCTGTATTGGGCACAATAACTAATTGATCACAAGCTTCTTCAGTGATTGGCAAACCAGTTAACGGGTCAAATAATTTTTGCCCATCTTCCTCAATTTGCACTTGCTTGCAACCAATAACCTGGCGCCCTTGTAAGCCAACTAACACGTTAGGCATACCAACAGAGTCAAACACCTTGTTGTTTACACCATAAGGACGTGATGGATCTTCATAGAATGTACGCATATAAGTGTACAACCAGTCAGCTCCACGCACACGAGCAACGTTGGTTAAGTCTGGCGGTGCAACACCGAACCACAACTTACCGTCCGCTTCTCTCATACTGGACTTCATATGATCGCCAAACTTAGCATCAGTAAATACTAAGTTATCCATCATCAGCTCTTCATTGATACCCAAGTCATTCGCAACACGCTCGTAACGTTGGAACTTTGCTCCATGGCAACCCATGCAGTTGTTTACAAAGGTTTTCGCGCCATCTTGCAGAGCTGCTTTGTCAGCCAGATCAATTGAAACACTATCCAGTGGATAGCTACTAGCAAAACCAAACATAGGTAATGCAGCTAAAAGTAATGCAGCAATTTGCTTTTTCATTAGCCAGTCACCCTTTCCGGAACCGGTTTAGTCTTCTCCATTCTGGTATAAAAAGGCATCAGAATGAAGTATGCGAAGTAAATAATAGTACAGATTCGTGCCACCAACGTGCGCTC
>JAAYTE010000050.1 GCA_012518175.1 Gammaproteobacteria bacterium
AAAATAAAGCCTTCTTCAATGGCCTGACGCATGCTGTAGACATGATAGGGCTGCGGCTTATTGGTTTTTGATGCAGGTAAGCTCGGGGCAGGTAAGCGGCCAAACAGCTCCAAGGTCTTAGTTTTTGGCGTAGCGGTAAAGGCTAGATAGCTTAAATTGGGCGAAGCACGGCGTGAAGCCACTGCCGCATCAATAATATCCTCGCTACTCAGCTCGTCATCGTCACCTTTGCTATCAATGCTCAGCACTTCTTTAAGCTGACGTGCGGTGCTGCCGGTTTGTGAGCTATGCGCTTCGTCGGCGATCACCACATAGTTGCGCTCTTTCAGGCTGACGCTGTTCTCAATGGCGCGCAACACATAGGGAAAGGTCTGAATGGTGACAATAATAATCGGCTGCGAGCCTTCCAGCGCGGCGGCCAGCTTCTCAGATTTCGAGCCATCGCCTTCGCTGCGATTAATGCGCCCGACCACGCCTTCGGTGGAGGTGAACTGCGAGATGGTTTCTTGCAGCTGATCATCCAGCACGGTGCGGTCGGTGACGACAATAATGGAATCAAACAGCTTATGCCCTGCAGCGGTATGCAGCGCCGATAACTGATGCGCAGACCAGGCAATGGAATTGGATTTACCGGAGCCAGCACTGTGCTGAATCAAGTACTTATGGCCTGGGCCTTCAGTGCGCGCGGCATTAACCAACTGACTGACCACATCCCACTGGTGATAGCGGGGGAAGATCAGGGTTTCTTTTTTGTACTTACGGCCTTCCCAGTCTTCTTTTTCTTCGATTTCTAAATGGACAAAGCGCGCAAGAATATTGAGCAAATTATCCGGCAGCAGCACCTCGTTCCATAAGTAATCGGTGGCGTACTGGTTGATATCTGCAGGCACATCATTGCCCGCACCGCCATCGGCTGTACCTTTATTAAACGGCAAAAAGTAGGTGTCGTTTCCTTCCAGCCGCGTCGCCATATACACCTCGTACTGGCTCACGGCAAAGTGCACCAACGCACCGCGCTTAAAGGTTAATAAGGGTTCTGGCTTTTTAGTTTCAGGATCGATAGCAAAACGTGTGGTTTTGTATTGGGTAATGGCATTTTGCACCGCCTGCTTGAACTCAGACTTAAGCTCCAGCGTGGCCACCGGCAAGCCATTAACAAACAGCACTAAATCAATGCGCCACTGCTTAGCTTTACTGCCGGTTTCCAGCGCATGCGCATCGGATGCCCAAGGTGAATAGACCAACTCAGGAACAATGCGCAGGCGGTTTTGGCTGTAACGCGCCAAGGTATCAGGATTAAGATTATGCTCAGGCTTAAACTGGCACAGGCTAAATCGCGTACCACGGTCGCGCAGTTCATTGCGTAATACACCCAAGGTGCCAAAGGTGCGCAACTCTTTGTTGGCGGCATTGGGGTCGGCTTTATTGAGCTGTGAGGCTACACGCTCTAAAAACTTAGCTTCAGGATTGTTGGGGTACAGCTTACAAAACTTCTGCCATTGCTCATCTTGCGTCTCTTGCACAAAACCCAAGACATCCTCTGCATACA
>JAAYTE010000304.1 GCA_012518175.1 Gammaproteobacteria bacterium
GCTAAGGGTTTGCCCGGCTGAATGGCTACGCGCCACAGATTGAGTTGGCCCAGTGCGCTGACGGCGTTTTTCAGGTGGTCTTCTTCGCCCACGGAAACGCCACCGCTGCTAATCAACACATCTTGCTCGCGACTGGCCTGTGCAAGGCTGTCGATATTGTGCTGTAAATCATCCGGCATTTTAGGGTAATGAGTGACAGTAAAACCTAAGCCGGTAAAGAGGGCGCTAAGGCTATGGCTATTGATATCGTAAATTTGTCCAGGTTTAAGCGGCTGGCCCAGTTCGCACAGTTCATTGCCGCTACTGATTAAGCCTATCCGTAAAGGTGTATACACCTCAACCTCGGCAAAGCCTTGACTGGCCAGCAGGCCAATTTCTTGCGCCCGTAGACGGGTACCGGCTTCCAATAGTAATTGGCCTTGCTCGATTTCTTCACCGCGACGGCGGATATTACTGCCCGCTTTACAACTATTAAACTGAATCTGCTCAGGGCTGATGTTGCAGTTTTCTTGCGCCACCACAGTGTCGGCACCCAGCGGCACCGGTGCGCCGGTGAGAATATGCATGCATTGACCTGCGGGCAGGCTTTGCTCAGGCTTATCGCCGGCGGCAATCCGTCCGGCTAAAGGCAAACTATTAACCGGCGGCTGCAGATCATTGGCCCGTAACGCATAGCCATCCATCGCACTGTTATCCCACTGCGGTACATCCACTTGGGCATACACCGAGCGGGCTAAAATATGCTGGTGCGCCGCTGACAGCGCTAAGCTTTGCGTTACGGTTTGGCGTTTGAGGGTGCTTTTTAAGGCACTGATGGCTTGCTCAATACTGTGCAAAGCACCTTGATCGCAGACTGACATTTATCGGGTTTCCTTATCTGTGGTGTCCCAACGGGCAGCAGCATCAGTGTCGCTATCGCGGCCTTCAACCCAGTGTGTGCCGGTGGCGGTCTGTTCTTTTTTCCAAAATGGCGCGCGGGTTTTCAGGTAATCCATAATAAACTCGCACGCGGCAAAAGCCGCTTCACGGTGCATGCTGGAGGTGGCAACAAATACAATGGGTTCAGCCAATGACAGCGGACCCACCCGATGCAGAATATGTGCATCAATTAATGGCCAGCGCTGGAGCGCTTCAGCACGAATTTTCGCCAAGGCTTTTTCGGTCATGCCGGGGTAATGCTCAAGAAACAGCTCTTTAATGCTCTCATCTTGATTGATATCGCGCACATAACCGGTAAAGGTTACCACTGCGCCAACGCTCAGATCGCCAGCATGCACGGCATTGAGCTCAGCGCCAGGATCAAAGGGCGCAGTTTGCACACGAATACTCATGCAGATTAGCCTCCGGTAACCATGGGGAAAAATGCCAGCTCATCGCCGGTCTTAAGTGGCTCTTGTAATGAACAGACATCTTGATTTAGCGCACACATAATGCGCGGATCATTGAGTACCGTCCACACGCCATCGCGGGCAGTAAGAAATTGACGCACATCGTCAATGGTTTGCCAGTCTGTTTGCCAAGGTAGCTGCTCGGATTCGCAGTCCAATTCTTCACGGTAACGGGCTAAAAACTGTACGGTTAACATTGTTACTCTCCATTATTAGCAACTGTGGCTGGGCGTGCTGTCCAGTTGGTAGTGACCAGACTTGCCGCCAAGTTTTTCTAGCAATTGAGTGCGTTCGATCACCATGGCGCGATCCACGGCTTTACACATATCGTAAATGGTCAATGCCGCCACGCTGGCCGCGGTTAAGGCTTCCATCTCAACCCCAGTTTGTCCAGACAGTTTACAGGTAGCAGTGATCTGCACTTGGTCAGGGGCATGAGCGGTTAAGTGCACTTTAATACTGGTTAATAATAGCGGGTGGCACAGGGGAATCAGCTCGTGGGTGCGTTTTGCCGCTTGGATGCCAGCAATGCGCGCTACGGCAAACACATCACCTTTGGGGTGCTCACCATCAGTAATCATCGCCAAGGTGCTGGGTAACATCCGCACCCAAGCTTCAGCAGTGGCCTCGCGCTGAGTATTGGCTTTATCGGTGACGTCGACCATATTGGCCCGTCCCTGCTCATCAAGGTGAGTCAACATAAGGAATCCTCAATTAATAACGGTTGCTGCAACACACTGGGGTCGTTGAAATTGGCCAGACGGTGCTCGTCAGCGGCGCAGTGAATTGCCACAGGGTTTAACTGGAGTAAAGCGTGTTTGGGGCTGCGTTCACCTGCTTGCCATAACTGTTCTAAAGCACTGAGTTGCGCCGTTGCAATAATACTAAACAGTGGTTGCCAATGGCCTTGGTGCTTAAACAGTGCAGGGCGCTCACCGGCCTGTTGATAGAGCTGCTGCAATAAGGCTTGATCAATGCGCGGCGCGTCGCAGGGCAATACCATTAGATACTCGTGGCGAGCTACTTTAAGGGCGCTGAGGATACCAATTAAAGGGCCGGTGAAGTCTTGATTCGGATCACTGACTAATTGATCGGTTAGGTGCTGATAGCGCTCATGGTTACGGTTGCAGGAGATAATCAAATCATCAGTGAGCGGGCGCACCACGCGCTGCATATGCTCAATCAGTGCGTGCCCTTGCCAAGTAACCCAGCCTTTATCTTGGCCGCCCATACGTTGTCCACGCCCGCCAGCGAGCAGGGCAATGGAGCAATTGGAAAATAAGGGGTAGTTGGGCATGCAAAACTCATTTTTCAAAGTGATTTGTGGTATATCTTGGCGCAAATTTCTCGTCATAGGACATCCCATGAGCCACGTAAGCAGCCAATTTGTGCCTTTAAATGTTGCAGTATTAACTGTCAGCGATACCCGCACCCCTGAAACTGATACTTCAGGACGCTACCTCAATGAGCAACTGCTCAGTACTGGCCACAAGGTGGTCGAACGCTTGATTTTGCAGGATAACCTATATCAAGTTCGTGCGCAGGTGGCGAACTGGATTGCCAGTGATAATGTACAGGTGGTTTTGATCACCGGTGGCACTGGCTTTACTGATCGCGATAGTACGCCAGAGGCCGTCAGCTGCCTGTTTGACCGCGAAGTTGAGGGGTTTGGTGAGTTATTCCGGCAGATTTCCTATACCGAAATAGGTACCTCGACAATTCAGTCCAGAGCCTTAGCTGGCCTGGCCAATAACACCCTAATTTGCTGCATGCCTGGTTCCACCAATGCTTGTCGCACTGCATGGGAAGGTATTTTGTTCGACCAGCTGGATGCAACCCATAAGCCTTGTAATTTTGTTGCCCACTTAGGCAAAAAAACGGCCTGCACAGGACGCGATTAAAATGAGTTTGTTGAACGTCGATACGGCTCTGCAAATTTTACTGGAACAAGCGCAATCTTGTCCCAGCTTAGGGATTGAAGAGCTGCCTCTCGATGCTGCTGAGAATCGCGTATTAGCTGAGCCATTATTGGCTCAGTTTGCCATGCCGCCGTGGCCCAATAGCTCTATGGATGGCTATGCTGTGCGCAGTACCGAAGTGCAAGCAGGGCAGGCATTACCAGTCAGTCAGAAAATCTTTGCCGGACACAGTCCTGAGTCGTTGGCTGAAGGCACCTGTGCACGGATTTTTACCGGTGCGCCAATGCCAGAAGGCGCTGATGCGGTGGAAATGCAGGAAAACACCGAAGAACTTAACGACGGTACTGTGCGTTTTATGCAAACAGTGCCTACGGCTAAGTTTGTCCGCCCTAAAGGTCAAGAAGCCATGCCCGGTGATGTAATATTACCAGCGGGGATTCGTCTGGGGCCTATTGAGCTAGCCATGGCTGCATCCTTAGGTTGCGCGCAGGTCACAGTGCGCCGTCAATTGCGGGTGGCAGTGGTCTCTACTGGTGATGAGTTGGTCGAGCCCGGTCAGCCATTAGCTCCAGGACAGATTTATAACAGCAACCGCACTATGTTGACTCAAAGTTTGCACCGCTTAAGTTGTGCGGTTATTGATATGGGCATTCTACCCGATAATGCGCAGCTGACCCGAGACCGTTTAGCGGCCATGAAAGATGTTGATTTACTGATCAGCAGTGGCGGGGTGTCGGTGGGTGAGGCGGATTATCTGGGGCAAGTGATCCGTGAAGAAGGCGAGCTGGATTTTTGGAAGCTGGCATTAAAACCCGGCAAGCCCTTTACCTTAGGTCGCTACCAAGGTGTGCCAGTGCTCGGTTTACCCGGTAATCCCACTTCAAGCTTAGTGACTTTTTTGTTATTGGCTCGGCCCTATATTTTGACCCGCATGGGGGTGACCGAGCCCATGGCACAGCACTTTGTCGTGCCAGTTAACTTTGCCATGCCAGTCGCTGGTGTGCGCCGTGAGTTTATTCGTGTGGCGCTAGTGGATGGTCGCGCGGAAAAACTGGGTAATCAATGTTCAGGAATTTTGCGCAATGCCACCCAAGCCCATGGTTTGCTTGAGCTGCCGGAAAACACCAGCTGTGCAGTGGGTGATCAGTTGCGTTTCTGGCCGTTTTCCAGCTTGCTCAATTAGGCCGCTGTCCCTGGCCAAGTGGTGCGACAAAAGAGTGATGCTTTAATGTCGCACTGCTTGAACTTGTTCTACCCAACTCAATTGGAAAGCGTTATAGTCTGGCGTATATAACGAAATCAACTAGTCGGGTGCACAATGCTTAAATCAAGTCTAAAAAATCTATTGGCAGCGGCCATCCTAGC
>JAAYTE010000051.1 GCA_012518175.1 Gammaproteobacteria bacterium
CAGTTGCTGATTTTCAATGGCTATATTAAGCGTTGCAACACCGTGTACATGGGCTGCCAAACTGTGCTCATGCTCATGCTCATGCTCATGGGCAACGAGGCTGAAGGATGCCAAAGTTAGGATCAAATAGGGCAGTAAGTAGCGACTAGGCATAGGTGACTCCAAGGTTATAAAAGCTGAATGTTATACTATAACTTTACAGCTGTGCCCTATAGATAAGCAAGTCATAAAATGCCTTGATGGTGTAAGTTAGGGAGGCAGAGTCAAATATAATTGGAAATTCTTATATTTTTTCTATCGCTAGGTGCACCTGCACTGCTAAAGTCAGGTTGTTTTGAACTATGACCGTGCGTGCGCGGTTTGCTGAGGCCTTATTATGTCCCAAACTCTTAGTGCGTTTTTATCCCATATAAAACAACGTGACCCGGATCAGCCAGAATTCCATCAAGCGGTCGAAGAAGTACTGCGAACCCTATGGCCTTTCCTAGAAGCAAACCCGCGTTACATGCAGGCAGGTATTATTGAGCGCATGGTTGAGCCGGAGCGGGTGATTTTATTCCGAGTACCTTGGGTCGATGATGCCGGCAAAGTGCATGTCAATCGTGGCTACCGTATCCAAATGAATAGCGCTATTGGCCCTTACAAAGGTGGCTTACGCTTTCATCCGTCAGTTAACCTGGGTGTTTTAAAGTTCTTAGCCTTTGAGCAAGTATTTAAAAACTCTTTAACTTCTTTGCCCATGGGCGGCGGTAAAGGTGGTTCGGATTTTGACCCTAAGGGTAAAACTGATAATGAAGTAATGCGTTTCTGTCAGTCGTTTATGACCGAGCTGTTCCGCCATATTGGCCACCACCTCGATGTGCCCGCCGGTGATATTGGTGTGGGTGCTCGTGAAATTGGTTATATGTTTGGTCAATATAAGCGCTTGGCCAATGAGTTTACCTCGGTGTTAACCGGTAAAGGAATGACCTATGGCGGCAGCTTAATTCGCCCGGAAGCGACCGGTTATGGTTGTGTCTACTTTGCTGAAGAAATGTTGAAAAGCGTGAAGCGTCGCTTCGAAGGCCAGCGAGTATCGATTTCTGGTTCGGGTAACGTAGCTCAGTACGCTGCACAAAAAGTGATTGAGCTGGGCGGCAAGGTTATTTCTTTGTCTGACTCGGGCGGCACCCTGTACATCGAAGACGGCATGAACGGTGAGCATTGGCATTACCTGATGGACTTGAAAAATGTCCGTCGCGGGCGCTTACAAGAAATGGCTGAGCATTTTGCTTTAGAGTTTTTGCCGGGGCAACGTCCGTGGGCGCTCAAGTGTGACATCGCTTTACCCTGTGCGACGCAAAATGAGCTGGATATTGACGATGCCCGCACCTTGATTAAAAACGGTTGTATCTGTGTTGCCGAAGGCGCGAATATGCCTTCCACACTGGATGCTGTTGATCTGTTTATTGAGCAGGGGATTTTGTACGCACCAGGTAAGGCATCTAACGCCGGCGGGGTGGCAGTCAGTGGTTTAGAAATGAGCCAAAACGCCATGCGTCTATTGTGGACGGACGGTGAGGTTGACGCCAAACTGCACAGTATCATGCAACAAATTCACAGTGCCTGTGTTAATTACGGCATGGAAAATGGACGTGTGAACTATGTTAAAGGCGCCAATATCGCGGGCTTTGTCAAAGTGGCTGACGCCATGCTGGCACAAGGCATCGTGTAACAGTTAAAGCGCCAGTAACACGCTAGCTAAAATGCCCTGTCGAGTGATCGCAGGGCATTTTTGTCGAGTTATCTATCTGCTCTAGAGTTGATAGAAATCAGCGCTTTAGGTCTAGATAGCTCTATACTGTTAACTTGAATGCTACATTTACTGTATGTGTGTATTTTGAGGAGAAGTTGTCATGGCACAATTAGCACCACGTGCGCGCTTGGAAGCGCTACTCGCAGAGTACAGCACACGCGCTGCAGCAATTGAGCGCGACTTATCTCGCGAGCATGCACAAAGTTTTTCTGAGCAAGCCACCGAGCGGCAAAACGATATGGTACTGCAAGGTTTGCTGGCCGATGCGCGCACCAGTGTAAAAGAAGTACAGCACGCCATAGAGCGCTTAGAGGCCGGTACTTACGGTGAGTGTACAGCCTGTGGTGAGTCAATTAATCAGGCCCGCCTTGAGGCTTTACCCGCTGCGCAGCTATGCATTAATTGCGCAGATTAAGCTGTACAGCTGTCTTGTTGGACTCTGTATAAGTGATAAGTATTTGCTGATTTTACCAACTCCATGTGCATAGTCCTTATTGACGGCTGCGCATATGGAGTGGAGTAGGCAGTGCAGAAGCTTAAATACCTCTCGCAAACCCCCAGAGTAATTCCTTTCTTTCTACAACAACCTTGCAGAAAGGTAGCAAGCAAGGCCAGAATGCCCCGTTCACTTCGCGGCTTGGCCGCTAGCTGCAAGGATTTCTAATGCCCGATTCAAATATAACTGCTCAGCGCTTATTACCAGAACAACTGACTCGCACCTTTAATGGCCACTTTAATTTTACCAGTACGGCAGAGTTGGAGCCGTTAAGCGGAGTGCTTGGACAAGAGCGGGCTCTTGAAGCCTTACAGTTTGGCATCGCTATGCAACGCCCTGGTTATAATGTGTTCATTATGGGTGAGTCGGGAACGGGGCGCTTTTCTTACGCGCGTCGTTACCTCACCGAGCAAGCTAAGCTGCGTCCAACTCCATCAGATTGGCTGTATGTAAATCACTTTACTGAGATGCGTGAGCCCCATGCTTTGCAGCTGCCACCGGGCGAGGGCAGTCGTTTTTGTGCAGATATCAGCACCTTGCTGGATAACTTGCTGGCAACTTTCCCTGCAGTATTTGAAACCCCTGCTTGGCAGCAAAAGAAAAGCGCCATTGATCGTGCGTTTAATCGCCGCTATGACCAAGCCCTGGATGTGGTTGAAAAGATAGCGCTGGAAAAAAATATTGCCTTGTACCGCGACAGCGTCAACATCGCTTTTACCCCGATGTTTGAAGGCAAGGCCTTGGATGAGACCGAGTTT
This sequence comes from Gammaproteobacteria bacterium, assembly GCA_012518175.1. Classification (GTDB taxonomy): domain Bacteria; phylum Pseudomonadota; class Gammaproteobacteria; order Pseudomonadales; family Pseudomonadaceae; genus Denitrificimonas. Next base: position 3,050 of record JAAYTE010000051.1, read on the forward strand.
GCCCAGCGCCCAGAGACTGAGCGTGAGCAATTTCATGCTGATATTGCCGTACTTGAAGAACACCTCAACAAAGAACTGTCCAGCTTACCTTTGTGGAAACGCGAGTCGAGCAATCAACTGCGTGAGCTGAACGAAGAAACTATTGCACAAGCACTAGAGCCATTATTGGCACCTTTAACGCAGAAGTACGCCGAGCATCCCTGTGTGGTTGCCTATTTAGCTGCCATGCAGGTCAACTTACTGAAAACCGTGGTTGAGCAGTTGGTTGATGAAGAACACAGTGATGCCATTGCGCGCAAGTTATTGGAAGAACAGTACAGTCCCAATTTAGTGGTTGGGCATGAGCCTGATGAAGGCGCACCAGTGGTGTTTGAATCGCACCCCACTTACGATAATTTATTTGGCCGTATTGAATACAGCACTGATCAGGGCGTGTTGTATACCAGTTATCGACAGCTGCGCTCTGGGGCCTTGCACCGTGCCAATGGCGGCTATTTGATTTTAGAGGCAGAGAAACTGCTGTCTGAGCCTTTCGTTTGGGAAGCGCTGAAGCGAGCTTTGCATTCACGCCAATTAAAAATGGAATCGCCCTTAGTGGAACTGGGCCGCGTAGCCGCTGCCACCTTGATTCCGCAAGTGATTCCCTTGCAGGTTAAGGTGGTGGTGATTGGTTCGCGTGAGCTGTATTACGCGCTACAGGAGCTTGATCCAGACTTTCAAGAAATGTTTCGTTTGTTGGTCGACTTCGATGAGGACATTGTTCTGACCGAGGAGACTTTGCCGCAATTCGCACAACTCTTACGTGCGCGTACCAGCGAAGAAGGTATGGCGCCCTTAACTGCCGCGGCGGTACAACAGCTGGCCCGTTACAGCGCCCGCTTAGCCGAACATAAAGAGCGTATTTCAGCCAGCCTAGCGGATTTATTTCAAGTGGTGAGCGAGGCCGATTTTATGCGCAGCAGTGCTGGCGCTGAGCTGACTGACGCTGAGCATATTGAACAAGCCATTGCCGCGCGAATTGCCCGTACAGGACGTGTCTCGGCACGGATTATGGATGACATGTTGTCGGGGGTGATCCTAATTGATACCGAGGGCGCGGCAGTCGGTAAATGCAACGGCCTGACTGTCTTGGCCGTGGGCGACTCTGTGTTTGGGGTGCCAGCACGCATCTCAGCTTCAGTGTATCCCGGCGGCAGCGGCATCGTAGATATTGAGCGTGAAGTGAGCTTAGGGCAGTCCATTCACTCTAAAGGCATGATGATTGTCACCGGTTACCTGGGCAGCCGTTATGCGCAGGAGTTTCCTTTAGCCATCTCTGCCAGTATTGCGCTTGAGCAGTCATACGGTTATGTGGATGGTGATAGCGCCTCATTGGGCGAAGTCTGCGCACTGATTTCAGCTTTATCCCGCACCCCCTTAAAGCAGTCATTTGCTATTACCGGCTCGATTAACCAGTTTGGTGAAGTGCAAGCTGTGGGTGGCGTGAATGAGAAGATTGAAGGCTTTTTCCACCTGTGCCAGGCCCGTGGCTTAAGCGGCGAGCAAGGGGTGATTATCCCCAAATCCAATGTGATTAATTTATTGCTTAATGAAGCTGTAGTCAGTGCAGTTAGCGCGGGCAAGTTTCATATTTATACCGTCGGCCATGTGGATCAGGCGCTGAGCTTGCTCAGTGGTGCTGAGGCGGGTTGTCTAGATGCTGAAGACAAGTTCCCTGAAGGCTCGATTAATGCGCAAGTCGTCGAGCGCTTACGCAGTATTGCTGAGCTTAACTTACCCAGTGATGATGCCAAGATAGAAACTCACGAGTAGGTTAACTGTAGATAGGTACACAGAGTTATCCACAGGCTGTGCTTTACCTTGGCAGCCTGTAAGAGGTTTTTGTTTTAATTAATCCGTTTTAAATCAATGGTTTACTGTGTTTTTGCAAGGCTTTTAATCAACAAGTAAAACCTTGCACAGACTGCTCACAGAGTTATCCACAGAGGCTGGTGAGGCGTTATACCGCAGTTGACCGGCGTCTAAGGTTCGCTTTAGAGGTTTGGAAAGCCTAATATCCGTTTGTTTGACTATTTATAAAATATTGGTGTGAAGGAGTGTATGACCTATGACGGCAACAGCGTTTCGTTCTGAACATGATTTATTAGGCTCTTTGCCAGTCCCCAAAGATGCGTATTACGGCATTCAGACGCTGCGGGCCATGCATAACTTTAACCTTAGCGGTGTGCCGTTATCGCATTACCCTAATTTTGTTAGCGCGCTGGCGATGGTTAAGCAGGCCGCAGCAGATGCCAACCATCAGCTGGGTTATTTAAGTGATAACAAGCATGCAGCGATCTCCAGTGCTTGCACGCAGTTGATTGAGGGCAAGCATCATGATCAGTTTATTGTCGATATGATTCAAGGTGGTGCCGGCACTTCAACCAACATGAATGCCAACGAAGTGATTGCCAACTTAGCTTTAGAGACCATGGGCAAAGAGAAGGGTGAATACAGTTTTTTACACCCCAATAATGATGTGAACATGGCGCAGTCCACTAATGATGCGTATCCAACGGCAATTCGTGTGGGTTTATTATTAGGGCATAACGATTTGCTGTTGAGTTTAGAGCGCTTGATTGATGCGTTTTCGGCGAAGGGCGATGAGTTTTCCCATGTGTTGAAAATGGGCCGCACCCAGCTACAAGACGCAGTGCCAATGACGCTTGGTCAAGAGTTTAAAGCTTTTGCCGTTAACCTGGCGCAAGACTTAACCCGTTTAAAAAGCCTTGCTAATGATTTGTTTGCTTCAGTGAACCTGGGCGGCACCGCTATTGGAACTGGGATTAATGCTGACCCTCGTTATCAAGGAATTGCCGTTGAGCGCTTAGCTGCTATTTGTGGCTATCCAATTCAGGCCGCTCCTAACTTGATTGAAGCCACTTCCGATATGGGCTCTTTTGTGCTGTTTTCTGGGATGCTTAAGCGCACTGCGGTCAAACTATCAAAGATCTGTAATGACCTGCGCTTGTTGTCCAGTGGTCCTCGTACCGGCATTAATGAAATTAACCTGCCAGCCCGCCAACCTGGCAGCTCAATTATGCCGGGTAAGGTGAATCCAGTGATTCCAGAGGCCGTCAGCCAAGTGGCTTACGAGGTGATTGGTAATGACTTGTCACTGACTCTCGCTGCTGAGGCCGGGCAGTTGCAGCTCAATGTGATGGAGCCTTTGATTGCTTGGAAAATGTTTGACTCCATACGCTTGTTGCGCCGCGCGATGGATATGTTGCGTGAGCATTGCGTCGTGGATATTAGCGCCAACGAAGAGCGTTGTCGGAGCCTGATGGAAAACTCCATTGGTTTAATTACCGCGCTCAATCCTTACATTGGTTATGACAATGCGACCCGAATTGCCAAGCTTGCCTTGGAAAGTGGGCGAGGGGTGCTGGAGTTGGTGCGTGAGGAGCAGCTACTGGATGATGACTTACTGGCTGATATTTTACGCCCTGAGCATATGATTGCTCCGCGTTTAGTACCGCTAAAAGAGTAGCTTAGCTGTGTTTACGCAAGGCTAAGTATGTGTTTTAGCCTTGCGTAAAATACTGCAGAGATGGGCAGTGCTTGAGTTAGCCCTTGGCTTTACGTAGCACGACAAATAGGCCGAAAATCAGCATAGCAATAAAGCTGAGCATGCTTAACTCGGCAATGTTGAATCCCAGTAGCGTCCAGTTTACTTCTGCACAATCAGCGGTGCCGTGCAGCATTTTGCTGATGATTTCCTGCAGAGGAAAGGCTTCCAGCATAAACTCAAAAGGTGGCAGACATGCTGGGAGTTGGTCTTCCGGTAAGCCTTGTAGCCAAATTTGCCGCCCTGCAGTGGCGATACCAAAGCCAGCGGCAAGCATGGCTAATAGCCCGTAGATGCGTTGCCCAAGACGGGCTGGATTGTGCACGGTGGCCAGTAAACAGATTACAGCAAACAGCAACACTGCAAAACGCTGCACATGGCAAAGTGGGCAAGGAACTAAACCGACGCTGTGCTCAAGATATAGAGCAAAGCCGATAATTGCTGCACAGCCTAAAAATGCCAATAAAAATAATAATCGGGTGGCTGGTAGTTGCATTAAAACTCCTAGGCATAGGGGCACGCCCGCGATTGAGAAATAAGGGTCTGCATACCTCAATTAAGAATTGGAGGATGCAAATAAAAACAGCGTGTAAGCTGCTGATTAAGCTGACACGCTGCCTGTTTTTGCCAGTATAACGACTATGCTGGGTCTTTTTGTAGTAGCGGTTGCGGTAGCGCAGGTAAAGATTGCTCTAGGAGCTGAAAACTTTCCGCAAATAACTGATTACTGCGTTGGCTATCACCAAGATGACTGAGTAAGCGGGCCAGCTCTGCGCAAGTATGGGCCTGACGCTTGAGGCGTAAACTGCTTTCAAAATAGTCACGGGCCTTACCCCAGAGTTGGTTGCGTAAGCTTAAACGTCCTAAGGCACGCAATAAAATTGGGTTTTGCGGTTCTTGTTTGAGCCAGCTTTCAGCCAATTTAAGTTGCCGTGCGCCATCTTGTGCTTGGGTGCGGCCATAAAGCTCGATGAGGTCATCATTTAAGTTATTTTTAAGCGTGTGGCGCAGCAGTGACTCGGCTTGCTCATGGGCGTTAAGACGCAGCAACTCAGAGCAGTAGGCTGCGACTAACTGCGGATCAAGTTTGAGCTTGTTAGAGAGCTCGTGCCAAGCTTGATCAAGGGCCTTGAGAGCATGTAGGGCATCTTGGCTATTGTTGCTGTGTGAGGCGTCTGCGAGGCGTCCAGACCAAGCTTGATACTCAATATTTTGCAGTTGCTGGCTGTTTAAACGTTTGCATTTGCGCAAGGCGGGCAGCAGGGCAATCAGTGCTGACCACTCTTGGCGCTGACGCAATAGCGCTTGCAAGCGTAGCAGTACTTCTGGATGTTCAGGATGCAATTCATGCATGGCTTGTAGGGTGTCTTGCGCACCGGCATCGTCACCGCGCTGCAGTTGTAAATCTGCATGGGATAAAGCAATTGCAACTTCTGCCGCAGGTTGCTTGATTAACGCTTGCTCTAGCAACTGGTCGGCTTCGTCGCTGTAACCTAGTTTTTCTGCCGCATTGGCTGCGCCTAACAAGTACACCAAAGGTTTGCTTTCCCCTTGTGCTGCTCGGCGCAGGTGGCGCAAGGCGTCTTTCCATTGGCCTTGGGCAAGATCAAGCATGCCTTGCTCGGATGCCAGGCGGACACGGCGCTTTTGATTGCGTTGTGACCACGGGTTGATCAGCCCAGTTGACACTAACAGCATTTTAATTAGCGTGCGTAAGCCGTATAGCACGGCAAAAAGTCCAGCGAGGACGGCTAAAAATAACCAGAGGCTGGACTCATAGCGAAATGATTTCCAGGAAATCAGCACGTAACCGGTGTGCTCAGCGATAAACATGCCCAGCGCAGCAGCAGCGGCGACTACTAGCAATAAGATGAGATAGGTGCGCTTCATAATTACTTAGACTCCTCTGCACTAGCTTCTTGCGGGGCTGAGCGGGTGTCGATATAAGCTTCTAAGGTGATAAGGGCAGCGTTTAAATCGGGCAGTTCTTGGCTCACTTTTTGTTCTTTTAGCTCGCCAATCTGCTCTCTTAGACTGCTGACGTTAGGATCTTTTGGGCTAAAGTGCGCATCAAGAATGGCTAAAGCCTGTTGCAAGGCTTGTTGGTAAACCTCTGTGGCGCCGTTGAGTGCGGCCCATTGGGCTTGTTCGATCGATAAGCCCAAAGCTAAACGTACTTGCGTTAGGCTTTGTCCTGCGAGTAGGGGCTGTACTTGTTCGTCAGCATTAAAGTCGATACGCACATAACGTGAAATTTTCTCCCACCACTCGGCCCAGCGACTAGGGCCATCACCTTGCGCGGTTGCTGCGTGCTGGCCTTGGCTCTGGATAAACTCTGGGGCTAAGTGGGTGAGCAAATTGGCTTGTTGGTATAAAGCGCCTAAGCGCACAAATAAACCGGTCCGATCTA
>JAAYTE010000305.1 GCA_012518175.1 Gammaproteobacteria bacterium
CATAATCTATATTTATAAGGTGTTATAGATGCCCCGCAATGACACTCATATTCTTAGTGCTATCTTTCGGACTAAGCCCCATTTTATCGTCTCTTTGCTTATTGCCACTGCTACATTCTTGATCTTGCTACCCAGTGAAAAGGCGCTGCTGAGTTTTATTATCAGTTGGAATGCTTTTTCTTGGGTTTACCTACTGTTTCTTTTTAGCAAAATTGTCGGATCTAGAAAAAAAGATATTTGCCAGGAAACTATCAATGCCGATGAGAGTGCCAAAATGGTGCTGTTTTTTCTGTTGATTGGTTGTTTTGTGAGCTTGCTGGTGCTCTTTTTTGTTCTTGGTGGGCATGATGCGCTCTCTACCAAAGATAAAATATTTCAGTACTCGCTGACCGCATCCACGCTGATTTCTTCTTGGTTGTTATTGCCCATGGGTTACACCATGCATTATGCACACCTCTATTACAGCAACCCGAATTATAGTGAGCCTTGGTTGTATTTTCCCGAAAAAACGCTAAAGCCAGATTATTCTGATTTTATGTATTTCTCATTTACGATTGCCGTGGCCTCACAAACCGCGGATGTGGAAATTGCTTCTACGCCAATGCGGCGCGCCGTACTCTTGCAGTCCATTGTTTCTTTTATCTTCAACATGGCAATACTTGGTTTGTGTATCAATATCTCCGCGAGCTTTTTCTAGCTTAAAAACCAAGTTAGATCGTTGTGGCTGTTCCACGCCGTGCATAATTTTGTAGCACCCTGCATGCTTTCATGCGGCCGCTCCAATCGCGCGTGTTAAGCTAGGTCGCTCTATTTATCAGTAACAGAGAGTTTTGCATGTCTACTACTGCTCTACTGCCGCACGGTGCTTTAACCGACTTTGTCGCGCCAGAGTGTGAGGCCTTGGTGGAGATCCTGTATCAAGATGATGATATTTTATTGATCAATAAACCCAGTGGCTTGCTCAGTGTGTCTGGGGCTAACCCGTTGAACTGGGACTCGGTGTATTACCGCTTATTACATGGGCAAGAGGGCGCAACTCCGGCCTTCCCAGAGGCGAAACTGCCGCACCGTTTAGATATTGGCACTTCAGGGATTATGTTGGTGGGGTTGCATGCGGCGGCGACCCGTCATCTGAATATTCAGTTTCAGCAACGAGTGATCCAAAGGCGTTATGTGGCGGTGCTGGAGGGGTGGTTGCAACATGACCACGGACAAGTCAGTGCGCCCATTGCTAAAGATAAAAGTATTTTCCCGCGAGTAAAAATCTGTCACAGCAGCGGTAAAGCGGCAACCAGCCAATATCGGGTTTTGCAGCGTTTGGATCAACCGCAGCGCACCGTGGTGGAGTTTACCCCGCTCACAGGGCGTACTCATCAGTTGCGTATCCACAGTTTGTTAGCTGGTCACCCTATCCTGGGTTGCGAGCTTTATAGCAGTGCGCACAGTGAACAGATGGCAGAGCGCTTGCTGTTGCATGCCAAGGATGTATATTTCCAGCATCCACGTAGTGGCGAGCATATTCATGCCCAGAGCCCTTGTCCGTTTTACCCATGACAGGGCAATAGGTGGCGCTAAATCAGCAAGATATATGTTGAATAGGCTGATCTATCTAAAATATCGATTGTTATTAGCAGTAATTAGCGCTTTTTATCAATAGTAATGTGGCTACAATAGTCAGCATCAACAACATAAGAGAGTGCATATGCAGTTGCTTAATTCTTCAAATCGCTATGGTTTGGTCAGTGTGCTTATACACTGGTTGGTAGCAGTGGCAGTCTTTGCTTTATTTGGTTTGGGCCTGTGGATGACGGACTTGAGCTATTACAGCGAATGGTACCGTACAGCTCCAGCGCTGCATAAAAGCGTTGGTATTGTGCTCTTTGCGGTAATGCTGCTGCGGCTGTTATGGCGTTTTTTCACGCCGCAACCAGCGGCACTCAGTAGTCATTCCACTGCCGTGCAATTGCTCAGCCGCTTAGGCCATGGCGCGCTGTATCTGGGGCTTTTTGTGGTGATGATTTCAGGTTATCTGATTTCCACCGCCGACGGACGCGGTATCAGTGTCTTTGATCTGTTTGAGATCCCAGCGCTGATTACTGGCTTACCCAATCAGGCCGACTTGGCTGGAGCAGTGCATTTTTATGTGGCTTGGGCTTTGGTGATTTTTGCTGGCTTACATGGTTTAGCTGCATTGAAGCATCACTTTATTGATCGCGACGTCACACTCAAGCGCATGCTGGGTTGTGGGCCAAAATAATTTCGTACGACTTACATTTTTAATTCATTTAGAGGTAATAATATGTTTAAGAAAACATTTGCAGCATTGCTATTGGGTTCGGTATTAACCACTGGTGCAGTATCGGCAGCCGATTACGTGATTGACCAAGAAGGCCAGCACGCTTTTGTTAACTTTAAAATCAGCCACTTAGGCTACAGCTGGTTATACGGCACCTTTAAAGATTTTGATGGCACTTTTAGCTATGACGCAGAGCAGCCAGAAGCCAGCGCAGTTAATGTTAACCTGCGCACTGCTAGCCTCGACAGTAACCATGCTGAGCGTGATAAGCACTTACGCAGCGCTGACTTTTTAAATACCAGCAAGCACCCTAAAGCGACCTTTGCCTCCACTAAAGTGGTTAGCACCGGTGAAGGCACTGCTGATATTGTTGGTGATCTAACCCTTAATGGTGTGACTCAAGAAGTCGTGATTGCTGCTAACTTTATTGGTGAGGGTGATGATCCTTGGGGTGGCTACCGTGCCGGTTTTGAAGGTACTACTACGCTGCAGTTAGCTGATTTTGGTATCAAAGCCAACTTAGGCCCCGCTTCAGAAAGTGTTGAGCTGATTTTATCCGTGGAAGGCGTACGCAAGTAAGATCGCCTTAGTCAGTGGCGCTATCTGGCATAGGTAGCGCGCTGGCGCGAATGCAATCAACTAAGATTTTTGCCGCTTTACCGAGCGGCTTATCTTTATGGCTATACAGATAAAAGGGTTGATGGCGAACACCGCTGGTTTGCAGGGGCAGTTTTTTCAGTAACCCGCTGGCTAAATCAGCTGCAACAATGTGTTCCGGCAACCAAGCAAAACCTAAACCCGCACGAATAAACTCAGCCGATGTGGCTAAACTGGCCACTGTCCAACGTTGTTCCGCACCTAGCCAACCCACATCCCGTGGCTGACGTTTGCCCGAATCACGCACCACCACCTGCATATGCGCAGAGAGATCATTGCCGCTGAGTTTTTGCCCCAGCTGATGCAACGGATGCTGGTGATGGGCAACGGCGATAAAAGTAATCGAGCCCAGCTCAATGGGTAGATAACCGGTAATATTCAACACGCTGATGGCAATATCAGCGGCACCGTCATGCAGCACTTCTTCTGTGCCAGACAAAACCTCTTCCCGTAATAACACCCGGCAACCGCGGCTCAGTGGTTTAAAAGCCTGCAGAGCTTGCACGATTTTTTGACTGGGGTAGGCGACATCCACCACTAAACGCACTTCGGCTTCCCAGCCTTCTTCGATTTGTTGGGCCAAGGCTTCCAGCTGCGCTGCATCGGCAGTTAATTGCCGCGAGCGCCTGAGTAGGATTTCGCCCGTTTCCGTTAATACCGCTTTACGTCCCTCAATGCGCAACAATGGCATGGCCAGTTGCTCTTGCATGCGGGCAATGTTGTAACTGATCGATGATTGCGAGCAGTGCAGCGCTTGTGCCGCTTGTGCATAGCCGCCATGATCAATCACAGCTTGCAAGATTTTCCATTGATCTAAGGTAATGCGCGGGGCTTTCATAGGCGAACCATGGTCGAGTGTATTAGGGCAACGGGAACACTGAATCATATCAGCCAGACACGTAGAATAGCAGCCAGCGCAGAATGCAGTGTAGTGCGAGACAATCAGCATTTTTAGCGGGGTTTAACAGCGTTTTGATCACGCCCAAAATCACTTGCTGTAGGGTTCTGCCTAGCGTTTTTAATAAATTGTGTTGCGAGGAATACAGTAACAATGTCTGAACTCAAATACTTAGCTGCCTATGCGCCAGAGTTGCAGGCGCAAGTGCGCAGCATGTTGGTGCAAGATAAGTTGGGTGCCTATTTGCAGCAGCGTTATCCCGAGCGGCATAGTGTGCAAAGTGATA
>JAAYTE010000306.1 GCA_012518175.1 Gammaproteobacteria bacterium
CAGCGTGATTTATCTGTTCTGCGCGATGAAGTCAGCGAAATGCGCGAAAAAATGCGGCATAATCATGGGACTCAGATCACCCAAGGTGGTTTAGGCCAAAATGCATTCAGTGCTGATGTCCCATTTGATCTCAAGCAGGACGCTGGTGGTATTGTTGACATCGAATTTATGGTGCAATATGCCGTCTTAGCTTGGTCATGGCAATATCCACAACTGGTAACCTATACCGATAACATCCGTATTCTTGACGGTCTCGGCGCAGAAAACCTGTTCAGCGCGAACCATGTTCGCACCCTGCAGGAGGCTTACAAAGCCTATCGTGCTGCAGCCCACCGTCTGGCCCTGCAAAAGCAGCAAGGCGTGGTTGAAGGCAATCTATTTATAGACGAACGTCATGCAGTGATGGGCGTTTGGCAAGAGCTGGGCTTGAGTTATTTGTAATCAGACTTTTAATATTATTTTCAGGAGCACGTAACAATGTCGATGGCTGATCGTGATGGTGTTATTTGGTATGACGGCGAGATGGTTGAATGGCGTAACGCAACCACTCACGTTCTGACTCACTCATTACACTACGGCATGGGCGTCTTTGAAGGTGTTCGCGCCTACAAAACCCCAAAAGGTACCGCAATTTTTCGCTTAGAAGCACACACTGATCGTCTATTTGAATCAGCCCACATCATGGGTATGAAAATTCCTTTTACTAAGGAAGAAGTAAACCAAGCAGTGATTGCTGCAGTGCGCGACAACAATCTGGACAGCGCCTATATCCGTCCGCTGGCATTTTACGGCTCCGAAGGCATGGGAATCCGTGCTGACAACCTAAAAGTGCACCTGATTGTGGCGGCCTGGCATTGGGGTGCCTACATGGGTGATGAAGCACTGCAAACAGGCATCAAAGTCCGTACCAGCTCCTTTACCCGCCACCATGTCAACATCACCATGACCCGGGCCAAATCCAGCGGTGCTTATGTCAACTCCATGCTCGCCCTGCAAGAAGCAGTATCTGGCGGCGCTGATGAAGCACTGCTACTGGACCCAGAAGGCTATGTGGCTGAAGGCTCTGGCGAAAATATTTTCATCATTAAAAATGGCGTAATTTACACTCCAGAAGTGACCGCCTGCTTAAACGGTATTACCCGCAATACAATTTTAACCCTGGCCAAAGAGCGCGGTATTGAAATTGTTGAGAAGCGTATTACCCGTGATGAAGTGTACATTGCTGATGAAGCGTTCTTTACCGGTACTGCGGCGGAAGTAACGCCAATTCGCGAGGTGGATAACCGTCAAATTGGTATTGGACGTCGTGGCCCAATCACTGAAGTGCTGCAAAAAGCCTACTTTGATTTAGTTACTGGGGAAACCGATGCCTATCCAGAGTGGCGCACCATCGTCAGCTAAGTTTGAGTGACAATGAAAAAGCCCGCTGAAATTTTGCGGGCTTTTTTGTGCGTATTGGTTGGCTAGACTATGGCTTTAAACTTTTCTTAGCGTACACATCATAACGACTGGACTTACCATCCAGACTATAAGTCGGTGCAGGCCCGTCAATGCTTGGCGCTTTACGCGGTCGCTTAACCACCACCCGATGGGTCGCTAAAGCCAACGCGGCAGCCAGTAACTGTGGAGCGTCATCATCTGCCCCAACCAATGGCTTAAACAGGCGCATTTCTTTTTTTACCAAGGCACTTTTATCACGACTGGGGAACATCGGATCAAGGTGAATCACTTGCGGCGCTTGCGCTGTCCAAGCCGACATCAACTCAATGGCATTGCCAAGCAATAAGGGCATGCGCTGCACGATGCCAGATACGTCCACATCCAGTAAGGCGCGACGCAAACCATCCGCAAGTAATGCCGCAACAATGGGATTGCGCTCAATCATCTGCACCTGACAACCCAAGCAGGCTAAAACAAAGGCATCACGGCCCAAGCCAGCAGTGGCATCTAAGATTGTTGGGCGCACACCGGCTTGCACCCCCACTGCTTTGGCGATCATTTGCCCGCTGCCGCCCC
>JAAYTE010000052.1 GCA_012518175.1 Gammaproteobacteria bacterium
AGCGGGATTTGTGTGAAGTACGGTTCGTTTGCAATTGGGCTCAGAGCAATTTTATAGGCGTCAGGTGCGCTAATCAGTTGCGAGACTGCAAGCAGCTTAGGTACATAGGCTTGAGTTTCGGCAGGCAGGTTTAGATTCCAATAATCAGTGGGTAAGTTGCGAGCAATATTGCGTTTGATGGCTCGGCCTACGGTGCCTTCGCCAGCGTTATAAGCAGCTAAGGCCAATAGCCAGTCGCCATCAAACATATTGTGCAGGTATTCAAGGTAATCGAGGGCTGCTTGGGTTGAAGCTAAAACATCGCGACGGGCATCATACCAATGGGTTTGCTTAAGTTTAAAATGGCGGCCGGTGGAGGGAATAAACTGCCATAAACCTGCCGCATGTGAGCGTGAATATGCTAAAGGGTTATAGGCACTCTCAATCATCGGCAGTAAAGCCAGCTCTAAAGGCATATTGCGCGCCTCTAAGCTTTCCACGATGTAGTACATGTAAGGACTGCTGCGCTCAGACATGATCTCAATGGAGCGGCCGCGAGTGGCAAACCATAAGCGCTGATGGTCAATGCGCGGGTTGTCATCCAAATAGCTTTGCAGCTGATAGCCCTGGCGAATGCGGTGCCAAATATCATCGTCTTGCGCAGTTTCGATACCGTTAATCCAGCTTGGTGATCGTTTTAAACTGGCATTAAAAGCATCTTTGCTCACTGTACGAGCGGGCGACTCATATTGCGCGTTGGAATTTGCGTCATTTAAAGACTGGCAACCCGAGCCTAAGAGCGCTGCAAAGAGCACCGCGCCTAGGCTAAGAGTACGGGTGAAAAAGTGATAAATAGAGGTGTTTTGACGGTCAATATGCGGCATTAATACGCGTGCTTTTCAAAAGGTTTGCGCGATTCTATGAAGTGAGACCTTGAGGGTCAAGCCCGCTGGTCAGAGGATGCCAACTAGAACGTATCTTTCCAAGATCTCAAGCTGGCAAAAACAGCGCTAGGAGTCTCGAGCCTACCTCCGGCTTTTTGCTCAGCAGCTGCGATCACTTGTGGCTGCTCGCAGCGTAAGAAAGGGTTGCTACGCTTCTCTAAAGCGAGGTTAGAGGGGAGGGTGATTTGTTGATTGTCACGCAATTGCCGCACCTCAGTGATGCGCTGCTGGATATCTAAGCTGTCTGGCTCCACTGCTTGGGCAAATAATAAGTTACTGAGGGTGTACTCGTGAGTGCAATAGATGAGGGTGTCATCAGGCAGTGCGGCAAGGCGTGAAAGCGATGCGTACATTTGCTGCGCAGTGCCTTCAAACACGCGGCCACAGCCTGCAGCGAATAAAGTGTCACCGCTGAGTAACCAAGGGGAGTGTTCTGCGCCTTGGCAAAAGTAAACAACGTGACCTAAGGTGTGTCCGGGTACTGCGAAAACCTGTACGGTATGGCCCAGCAGTTCAATTGTTGCACCTTCATCTACTGGTACATCTAAGCATGGAATGGTTTCTTGGGCTGGGCCGGTGACTTGCGCCTGCGTAGCTTCTTTTAGTGCACTAATGCCACCGACATGATCAAAGTGGTGGTGGGTCACTAAAATATCAGTGAGTTGCCATTGTGGATGCTGCGCTAGCCAATTGAGCACCGGTTGCGCATCGCCAGGATCAACTACTGCACAGCGTTGGCGTTGTGTATCTTGCAGCAGCCAAATGTAGTTATCATTAAAGGCAGGTAAGGCAACAAAATTAAGCATGGGATGATCCTCCGGAACAGATAAATGCAAGCTTAGCATGTTCGAATTAAGTGTTTCGCCATCGCAGCACAGCAAGCAGGTATGGGGTTATGAAGTTACGACGGTTTGCAGAGTTATTAACGCGTCCGCGCAAAGTTTTAGCGGGGCCTGTCGCCCAGTGGTTTTTAACCGCCAAAGGCCAGCAACTGGAGCGCATGGAACGTGAACTACTGGAACCACAACTGCTACGCCATTTTGGTAGTTATGTGGTGCACTATAATCCCCCTGTGGCTATGGCCGCAGCGCCGAGTATTCGTCATCAAGTCAGCTTGGGTGATAAAACCCTCAACGTGGACATGCAATGCCAGGAACACCGGTGGCCAGTGGCTGCCGACGCCGTGGATGTGGTGGTTTTACAGCACAGTTTGGATTTTGCCATTTCGCCCCATGCTCTTTTGCGCGAGGCGGCACATTGCGTGCGGCCGGGCGGGCATCTAATCATTGTTGGGGCGCATGCTTGGAGCTTTTTTGGCCTGTATCGCCATTTAACCCGCAGTGTGTGGCGGCATGCATATTGTTTGCCGCCGGCACGGATAATTGACTGGCTGGGTGTCTTAGGCTTTTGCTTAGAAAAGCGCAGCTACGGTGCTTATCGACCATTGCTGAACTCGGTTCGCTGGCAAAATAAGCTCGGCTGGCTGGAACGTTTGGCCGCCCGAAAAAAGGCACCCTTAGGTGGCTGTTACATGTTAGTTGCGCGGAAAATGGTACACGGCGCTCATCCGCAGATACAATCAATGCGTATCAATGTAGAAAAGCTGCGCCCCAGTGTGGTGGCAGCAAAAACTTCTCATCAGAAAAACTTTGAACATAGCGAAGAACATGACAGATAAAGTGGAAATTTATACCGATGGTGCCTGTAAAGGTAACCCTGGCCCCGGCGGCTGGGGAGCATTGTTGGTGTACAAAGGCAAAGAATTAGAACTGTGGGGCGGTGAAGCAGATACCACCAATAACCGTATGGAATTGACCGCAGCGATTCGCGGTTTAGCTGAGCTGAAAAAGCCCTGTGCGGTGCATTTAGTGACTGACTCCAAGTATGTGATGCAAGGCATTCAAGAATGGCTGGAAAACTGGAAAAAGCGCGGCTGGAAAACAGCGGCGAAAAAGCCGGTGAGAAACGTCGACCTTTGGCAGCTGCTTGATGAGCAGGTATCCCGTCATGATGTTGAATGGCAGTGGGTACGCGGCCATACCGGTCACCCTGGGAATGAGCGCGCAGACCAATTAGCCAATCGCGGTGTAGAAGAGGTTTTAGCATGAGCAAACCCGTTTTATCCAATCGCCGCGTAGTGCTCGATACAGAAACTACAGGTATGCCGGTTGGCGATGGCCACCGCATCATTGAAATTGGTTGTGTTGAATTGGACGGACGTCAGCTGACTGGGCGCCATTACCATGTCTATATTCAGCCTGATCGTACGATTGATGAAGGCGCTATTGCTGTCCACGGTATTACTGATGAATACCTGAAAGATAAGCCGCGCTTTAAAGACATTGCCGATGAGTTTTTCGAGTTTATTCAAGGCGCAGAGCTGGTCATTCATAACGCGCCCTTTGATATTGGCTTTATCGAAAATGAATTTGCTCTGCAAGGGCAAAGCGAGCGCGCCAACGTCAGTGAATATTGCACAGTTCTAGATACCTTGGTGCTGGCCCGTGAGCGTCACCCAGGGCAGCGTAATAACCTCGATGCCTTGTGTAAGCGTTACGGCGTTGATAACTCAGGGCGAGATTTACACGGCGCTTTGCTGGATGCGGAGATTCTGGCTGAAGTCTATTTAGCCATGACTGGCGGGCAAACCAACTTGTCTTTGGCTGGTGACAGCGGTGATGATGGCTCAGGTTATATTCGCCCCAGTCCTATTCAGCGCTTAGCTGCAGACCGAGAGCCTTTAACAGTGCTGGCTGCTAACGCAGAAGAGTTGGCCGCGCACCAAAAGTTTTTGGAGAGAATAAAAAAGGCCAGCGGAGTTGAGCTGGCCTGGTAAGAGGTAGATTTAAAACCGGTTAACAATAAAGGTCGCGCGCTCATATTCAAGTACGCGGCCTTTTTTTATGCCCAGTGGGTCACAGCCCACCAGCCCATAAGGCTCATTACTACTGCGTAAGGGAAAGCCATAAATGCCATGCGACCGTAAGACAAGCGCACCAGAGGCGAAATCGCCGAGGTCAGTAAGAATAAGAATGCTGCTTGACCGTTTGGTGTCGCCACGCTGGGTAAGTTAGTACCAGTGTTAATGGCGATAGCTAATAAGTCAAAGTGCTCACGGGTCATTTGTCCCGCAGCAAAAGCTTTCTCAACTTCGGTGATATAAATAGTGGCTACGAAAACGTTATCACTGATCGCGGAGAGCAGGCCGTTGGCCACAAACAGCATTGAAGGCTGCTGCTCAATTGGTAGGCCCAACACCCAGCCAATCACTGGGGCGAATAAGCCTTGCTCTTGGATAACCGCAACCACAGCAAAGAACACTACTAATAAAGCAGTGAACGGAAGGGCATCTTGGAATGCACGGCCAATTTGGTTTTCGTCAGTGATACCGTTGAGCGAGGTAATCAAGACAATTACCAGTAGACCAATCAAGCCCACCTCAGCCACGTGAAAGGCCAAGCCAAGCATCAAGATTACAGC